>JBBRHM010000053.1:0-21718 GCA_038222655.1 Chitinophagales bacterium
TATTTACGAAGGGAAAAGCCGATGCTGCATTGGCCGCAAGTATTTTTCATTTTAAAGAGATCGCCATACCGGATCTGAAAATTTATTTAAAAGAGAAGGGAATTGCGGTGCGGTGAGTTAGGCATGGGTAGTATTTACTCAACATTCACGAAAAGCTGATCAGCCAATAAAGGGTAGAAGTGTGCGAGCTGTCTGCCGACAGGCAGGCGCAACAAAAGATTCATTCATAATTGAAAGCTGGTAACATGAAAATAGATTTTGCAAAATATGCTGATGGATTGGTTCCTGCTATCGTACAGGATTTTAATACCCAAAAAGTGTTGATGCTTGGGTTTATGAATGAAGAAGCTTTGCATAAAACAGAACAGACAGGAAAAGTTACTTTTTACAGCCGCAGCAAAAAAAGATTATGGACCAAGGGCGAAGAAAGTGGTCATTTTCTGGAACTGAAAACGATAACAGTAGACTGCGACCAGGATACACTACTGATAAAAGCGCATCCGCTGGGACCTGTTTGCCATACTGGTGCAGATACCTGCTGGAGCGAGCGAAATCACAGTGATAATTTTCTTGAGTATCTCGAAGATATCATCCGCCTTCGCAAACAGGCCTCGCCCGAAGATTCTTATGTATCTAAACTCTTTTCTAAGGGCATCAATAAAATAGCCCAAAAAGTAGGGGAAGAAGCCGTAGAAATGGTGATAGAAGCCAAGGATGCAAACGATGAACTCTTCCTTGAAGAATCCGCAGATCTTCTTTTTCATTATTTGCTTTTGCTTAACGCCAAAGGATTTAACTTGCAAAGCGTTATTGACATATTGAAAAAACGTCATTCCAAATAATATGAAAAGAATTCTAATATTTTTATTAGTGCCCGTTATGGCATTTGCACAGCCAACAGAAGGCTACATCATTAAGGGCAAATTAAGCGGATTGAAAGACCATACGGAAGTTATGCTTATAAACGGTGCTGATGGTCAGACCCTTGCCAGCAATAAATCGGATGAGGGTTCCTTCACTTTAAAAGGACGATTGAATGAACCGGGTATTTTCCAGATCAGTTTTGCAGGATACAAAGAACCGTTGGATGTTTTTATGTTTAATGATATGGTGAGTATTTCGGGCGATATAAATGATGTAAAAAATATTTCTGTGAAAGGATCTGCCTTGCAGGAAGATTTTTTATCGTTCAAATCTCAGTTTATTCCTTACCTGGAACAACTCAGGACATTAGCAGGTTTGATCAATCCTGAAAAAAATCCGGTCAAAAGAGATTCTTTAATGCGCATATATACAGTGAACAAGGATAAAGCACTGGAGACTACTATACAGTTTACAAAAGCAAAAAGCAATTCACCGGTTAGTCCTTTTGTATTATCTGTAATGATGCCGGTGTTCAATAATATCAGTGATGTTGAGGCAACCTATAATGCATTAGGACCCGCTGCAAAAAAAGGCTCTTTTGCAAGAGCCATTGAAAAAAATATTGCCGATACAAAGATTGGCAGTGTAGGATCATTGGCATTGGATTTTACGCAGAAGGATGTGAATGATAAACCCATCACTCTTTCTTCTTTCAGGGGTAAATATGTTTTGGTTGATTTCTGGGCCAGCTGGTGCAGACCCTGTCGCGCAGAAAACCCAAATGTCGTAACGGCTTACAATAATTATAAAAATAAAAACTTTACAGTGTTGGGTGTTTCACTTGACCAGGCCAAACCCAACTGGCTACAGGCTATCAAGGCAGATAACCTTACCTGGACGCATGTAAGCGACCTGCAATACTGGAACAATGCCGTGGCTCAGATGTATCGTATCCAGAGTATTCCATCCAATATGCTGATAGATCCCTCAGGAAAAATTATTGCCCGTGATATCAGAGGGGAAGAGCTACAGATGAAATTAAAACAGTTATTGAAATAAGCTATCTCGTCTTTGCGAGGCACGAAACAATCTGTGTCCGAGACCTACAGTCATCCTGCAATTTTTGAAGCAATCTCGTCTCTGCAAGGAACACAGCAATGTTTCTTAAACACAAGAAACTTATAATTTGTAGCACAGATTACTTCGTTTCTCGCAATGACCCTAAACAAAAATCTTGCTATAAGCAACTGTATCAAACCCTACCATAACCACTATTCCATCTTTTTCAATCACGGGCCGTTTAATGATACTTGTCTTTTCAAACATTAGCGTCACAGCCGCTTTTTCAGTATTAATCTTAGCCTGAATGGTTGGTGCCAGTTCTCTCCACGTAGCGCTTTTCTTATTCAGAATCTTTTCCCATCCCAATTGTTTGCACCAGGATGTTAATTTTGCAGCAGAAATATTTTCCTTTTTGTAATTGTGAAAGGAGTAGGGAATTTTGTTTTCCTCCAACCAGGTTACTGCTTTTTTTATAGTGTCGCAGTTGGGTATTCCATAAACAATATACATAGGCACGAGTTGTATTTGTAAAAATAGCCATATATCTATA
Source organism: Chitinophagales bacterium (assembly GCA_038222655.1). Taxonomy (GTDB): domain Bacteria; phylum Bacteroidota; class Bacteroidia; order Chitinophagales; family Chitinophagaceae; genus Sediminibacterium. Next base: position 2,477 of record JBBRHM010000053.1, read on the forward strand.
TTTATTTTATCAAACAAGCGTTTATAACTTACTTTGTTGCAAGCAATCGTTACATGTATAGATTTTTAGTGTTGATTTTTCTCCAGGGCATTTGTATGTTAGTTAGCGCCCAGACAAACAATAATAAATCCCCTGCCCGGCTGGGTAGTATCGTTGGTAATATTCTGGAGAATTCATCCGGTAAGCCCTTGCCATCTGCTACAGTGATAATAAAAAAACTGGGCGATTCCGTCAGTCGCATTTCCTTCGTTTCAGATAAAAACGGGGCTTTTGATGCAGAAAAAATTCCTTTTGGGTTTTACCGCCTCACCATTGATATGGTTGGATTTGCTAAAATCCATGTGGATAGTATACACCTGTATGCAGATCGGTTCGACATTAATCTGGGGGATATTAAATTAAAAGAAGCTGCCGGTGCCTCGCTTGGTGAAGTGATTGTATATGCAGAAAAACCACTGATAGAAAATAAAGAGGGTAAAATCATTTACAATGTTGCAGAGAGTCCGCTCAGTAATGGCAGCAATGCTTCTGAAATGCTGAAGAATCTTCCACTTATGAATGCCAATCCAGACGGTACCCTTTCGCTCAGGGGAAAGGAGCCATTAATATTGATGGATGAAAAGCCGGTAAACCTTAGTGGCCAGCAATTAGCAGACCTTCTTGAAAGTTTGCCTGCAAATGTGGTTGAAAAAGTGGAGGTAATGATAAACCCGCCGCCGGAGTATGCTACTTATCCCGGTGGTGTTATCAATATTATTACCCGCAAAGGAAGGGTAGGTATTTATAAAAAAATCAATGTCAGTGGTGGCACCAATGGCGAAAGAGCCATATCAGGTAATTTCAATTATCGCAGCAGTAAACTCAATATCAGTTCGAGTATGGGATATGGTACATCAAATGTATACGGCACTTCTTATACCCACAGACAAAATATTTATCGCGATTCTATTAATTATTTTTATGCTGAGTCCTCATTCCAGAACAGGAACCGGCATCCCAATGCAAGATTTCAAACAGATTATGATTTCAATAAGAAAACCAATATAAGTTTTGTATACCAGGGCAACCTGAATTTCTTTGATAACAGCCGTAACAGTTTATATACAAACAGGGATAGTCTTAAAAGGGTATACAAAGCCAGCTCTCGCAGCAACATGTATACGGGCGAAGGATACAGTCATGGGTTTTCCGGATCCTATCAATGGAAAGGAAAAAATCCTGTTGAAAAATTGCAGGTATACAGCGGTATAAGTTTCAGCAAAAATGATAACAACAGGGATCTGTACCAGCAATTCCTGCAGGCAGATTTTTTACCTACCGGTCTGGATTCTTCACAAACACAACTGACTGATAATTTCATCAGCTCTTTTTATCTTAATACAAATTATAACAGGCCTTTGAATGATACGGGTACTACGTTTCTTACGATGGGTGCCGCCTTTTCATCCAATACCCATCATAATATTCTCAATACCAATTTTCTGCGTAAAAGTGATCATGTATTTGTGGGAAATGAATTGCTGAGTAATGATTTTTATTTTCACCAGTCAATATTTTCCGTACGGGCGGCATTGGTATTAAAACTACCACTGCAATGGAAGCTGATAGCAGGGGCACAGGCCGAGCATACACAAACTGATTTCCGTTTTATCAAAGGCAATGCGCCTGATGCAAATAATGCCTATTGGCGTTTATTGCCAAATATTACACTGCGAAAAGAATTTAATAAGCAGTTGAATATGGCTATTGTTTTCAGGGAAACTATACGCAGGCCGGGTATTGATGAACTCAACCCCAGCGTAGATTACAGTGATCCCTATAACATCAGGTTTGGTAATCCTTATGTTCAGCCTTCACTTACAGATAATTATGATCTTAGCCTTAGCTATGTGGGGAGAAAATTTAATATCAATGCTTCGCTCGGTTATAACAGGGTAAAGAATGTATTTAATTCGATACGCACTTTGGTTGATAGCGGTAAAACGCAGATCACTTACCAGAATATTTCAGACCAGCAAGAGTATTTCGGTAGTATTTGGGCAGGGGCAACGCTGATTAAAAAATTACGGGTAAGTATTAGTGCAGGCTATCATTATAATCAATACAGTGAAAAAGAAAAGAGGGTATACCGGTATGTAGATGGGGGTACTTTTTATACAACCCTCAATTACAGTTATGCCCCAGATAACTTAACGGTAATAGAAGCGAATAACCGTTTTAATAAATATGCAAATCCGCAGGGAAGTTCGCGTAGCAATGTTAATATGAGTATTAGTGTACAACGGAAATTTTTTAATAAACGTATGATCGTTGGCATTTCGGCGATTGATCCTTTTGGATTGCAGGTATACAATGGCTTTACCTACGGTCCTAATTTTAATATCGAAAGCTTTAGTGAAAGCAATACCCGCAACTTCCGTTTGTCTGTCAGTTACCAGCTAAGCACTATCAAGGTAAAGAGTAACCTGAATGATAAACAAAAAAAAGAAGCCTTGGATAAAATGAAGCAGAAATAAGACAGCAGTAATATAAATCAGGGTTACCTGCGGGTTAGACTCTTTTACAGATTTTCTTGCCTTTTATTTTTCTATAGAGATCGGTGCTTTCTGTGGCAACTTTTTCATCAGCCAGCTTTCTTTCAGGGGTATCATCCACTTACTTACTAATGATTCCTTATCCAGTACGGTGTTATTAAAATAAAGCGTATCCTCACTAATAAATCCATTTTCAAAAGCATAGCTAAGTTGAGATAAAGGAATGGTTTGTATTTTTTCCTTTACTACAAATGCCAGGTTCTGCCTGTTGAACATATCTACCTTGCATAATTGTTCTATTTGTTTAATTAAACGTACAGAGCTATCCGTGCTGCAACCGCTTACCCCGCTGGCGGTTTCATCTGCCATTAAAACAATAAACTGTCCAAAAAATAAATTGCCATAGCCTTTTACCGGTGTTCCATGACTGTTCCAGCCAGCTGTAAATTCATTCAGTAAATCTTCTATCTGTAGCGCTTCGCTGATAAAAAACAGGCGGCTGCTCTGGTAAATCCATACACGGGAAGAAGAAGAAAATTCTTCTGGGATCAGATGTTGGTATTCAAAATTCATGTAACAAAATTATTCTTTTTACGGCCATAATCAAAAAAACCAATAATAGTTGTCAGTCAAAGTGTTTCCCGCTTAAAATTCCAAATCACCATCATTCCATACTTGCGGCAATCATTTCCGCTACATCAAGAACCGCTACTTCATTTTCTTTTTCCCGATTTTTTACACCATCGGAAAGCATGGTGTTACAAAACGGGCAGGCTGCAGCAATAATAGAGGCGCCGGTGGTCAATGCTTCATCTGTACGTTCAATATTTATGCGTTTTTCGCCGGGTTCATCTTCTTTAAACATTTGTGCACCACCTGCACCACAGCATAAACCATTGCTGCGGCAGCGTTTCATTTCTACCAGTTCTGCATCGAGTGCCTCTAAAACCTTACGTGGGGCCTCATAAATATTATTGGCGCGGCCTAAATAACAGCTGTCGTGGTAAGATATTTTTTTTCCTTTAAAGACTCCAGCTTCCTTCATTTTTATTTTACCCTCATCTATCAGTTGTTGTAAAAAAACAGTATGATGGATTACTTCATAATGGCCACCTAACTCGGGGTATTCATTTTTGAGAATATTAAAACAATGAGGGCAGGCGGTTACGATTTTCTTAATGCCATAGCCATTTAATACCTGTATATTCTGGTAAGCCATCATCTGGAAAAGAAACTCATTACCTGCGCGGCGGGCGGGGTCGCCTGTACAGGCTTCTTCCTTGCCCAGTATGGCATATTTAATACCCACTTTATGTAAGATGGTGGCAAATGCTTTCGTGATCTTTTGCGCACGCTGGTCAAAGCTGCCCGCGCATCCTACCCAGAATAATATTTCCGGGGTTTCTCCAGCTGCCATCATTTCGGCCATTGTATTCACCTTCATGTGCAAAAGATTTTTACGAATGTAGGAAGGAAAATGTTGAATGTTCTATTTTGAAGGATAAATGAATTGACCATTACCTGGTCCTGTATGCAACAGGTAATATTCAAACTTCAACATTGTCTTTTATCGTATTTTCATCTTACGATGAGCTATATTCTTTTCATGGGGTTTTTAGTCAGTTTCCTGGGACAACTTCCGCTGGGCAATATGAGTTTTACAGCTACCCAGATAGGTTTGCAGGAAGGTATAAAAGCTGCCTGGCGCTATACAGCAGGGGTGGCTTTAATAGAAATGGTTTACTTACGATTTGCCTTGTCTGGCATGGATTGGGTAGTTAGGCATAGAACGTTGTTTGTAGCTCTGGGATGGATAACTTTTTTGATGTTTCTGGTATTAGGGATTGCAGCATTGATAACTGCCAAAAAACAGCATGCTGAAAAGAAAGCCTTATTACTTAATAATTCAGTAAACCGTTTTGTATTAGGTATCAGTATGAGCGCATTGAATCCGGTGCAAATTCCTTTCTGGTTTTTATGGGTATCTACTTTTATCCAGACTAAAATATTACCTGTGAATGAACTGAGTTTTAATTTATTTACGATGGGTGCAGGAATCGGCACCCTTGGTGGGCTGGCCGTTTATATTTATGGCGGAAACTGGCTCGTAAGAAAAATGAATACTAGTAATAAAACACTGAATCAGGTAATGGGGGTGGTCTTTATCATTACGGCTCTTATACAACTATACAGAATGTTGTATACGCCATGGATATAATCAATCCATACCGAGCAGAGGTATGCGGTATACGGATTATACAACGGTGGGGTTAAGACAAAAAATTAAATAAGGTAGGCGTGTCGTGCTATTGAAAAAACGTAACCCCAGCTTTTAAGCTGGGGACTGATCATGATAGAAAACACGGGCTTTAGCCCATTCTAATTTTTGTTCTTCATTCCATAGCTTAAAAACTGGGGTTAACAAATAAGCGATTTCTAATAGCACAATACTATAAGGTGGCTTAGTCTACAATAAAAAGTGTACAGCCTGTTTGGGAAAATGTGCGGTGGGCATCGCTGTTATCGCCAACGGTATACATAAGTCCTTTACTGAGTAAAAATTTTCTTCCATCTTCCAGTTCTGTTTCCATGTTGCCATCCACACAGAAAGTGATATGCCCTTTGCTGCACCAGTGATCGGCCAGGTAACCTGGCGAATAGGTGACCAGGCGAATACGCATCTCATCTCTATGTATAATCCTCCATTCTGCATAACCGGTTACACCCTGGTGAATTTCAGGTTCTACTGCAGCAAAATCAGTTATGGAAAAAGAGAAAGGGGAGAAGTGCATATACTTAGAATTGGTTTGGAAGAAATTAGTGTTAATTGTGAGTTGGCAGGGGTTAGTGGTGAGTAGTGAGTTGTGAGTAAGTTTTAAGTCCCCTGTATTATACTCACTACTCACCACTCACCACTCACCATCAACAAGAATCCAGTATCTAGAATCCAGTATCCAGAACCAACTCATTTACATCCCCACCGTCCACTGATCCCTGTCGTCCGGTGAAAATTTCCAGGGGGCAAAATTATTTTCAATATTACTGAACGTACTGTTCCATTCCTGGGGGGCGTTGCTTTCTTCCATAATTAGGGAACGGCGTAATTCGGTAATGATCTCCAGAGGTGAAATACTTATCGGGCATTCTTCTACACAGGCATTGCAGGTAGTACAGGCACGGAGTTCTTCCACCGTTATATAATCGTGTAACAATGTTTTAGTATCTGCGGCAAACTGTTTGTTGCGGTTAATGTTTTTTCCCACTTCTTCCATCCTGTCGCGCGTGGCCATCATGATCTTTCGTGGACTTAATAATTTGCCCGTGATATTGGCAGGACAGGCAGCGGTACAACGCCCGCATTCGGTGCAGCTGTAGGCATCCAGTAAACTTTTCCAGCTAAGATCAAAAATATCTTTGGCGCCAAAATGTGCAGGGGGCGCGGCATCGGTGGGAGCTGTTTCAGGCTGCATTGCATACAATACTTCATTCTGAACTGCGGTCATGTTCTTCATCTTTCCCTGTGGTTCTAATCTTGCATAATAGGTGTTTGGGAAAGCAAGAATAATATGCAGGTGTTTTGAATAAGGCAGGTAATTAAGAAAAGCATAAATACCGGTAATATGCAGCCACCAGCAAATTCTCTCAATCATCATAAGATGGTTGTCGCTCATGCCTGAGAAAAAAGTTGTCAGTAATCCTGAAAAATAGAAATTACCCGTCTGGTGATAATGTTCATTGGCATGCGACTGTAAAACCTGGTCAGCTCCATTCATTGTTAAAAACAGGGTCATCAAAATTATTTCGGTAACCAGTATATAATTGGCATCACTGCGCGGCCAGCCATTCAGGTCCTTGCTGATAAAGCGTTTCAGCTTAATAATATTTCGCCTGATAAGAAAAATGATACAGACGGCTATTACCCCTACGGCAAGAAATTCAAAACCATTAATCAGCCAGTTATACAAGCCACCTAATAAGGGTACAAACAAACGGTGTGTGCCCAATAATCCATCCAGTATAATTTCAAGTACTTCAAGGTTGATAATGATAAAGCCCGCATAAATAACCAGGTGCATAACAGCAACCAACGGATTACGGAACATTTTTTTCTGTCCCAATGCCAGCAGTAATAGGTTTTTCCAGCGTTTGGCGGGATGATCGCCGAGTTGTTCATCTTTACCCAAAAAAATATTTCTCCGTATTTCCCCAATCTTTCTGGCAAAAAGCCAGACAGACAATATGGAAAGGGCTACAAACAGGATCTGCTGTACATAATGCATAAACAAAGCTTATTCTGCTAAGATAATCGTTTTGCTTTGTTGTAAAGGGCATTGTGGGATGCTTTTATTGTTGTTACTTTTACTAACCTAAATAATGAGTATGGCAGAAAAAAATTATATTCTAAACAGCGAAGGCGCTGCCCAAAAGCTGCATCGAATGGCATTGGAACTTGCCGAGCATTTAAGCGGCGATGAATCGCCCGTGGTAATCATCGGTATCCGAAACAGCGGCACCGTGATAGCAGAAAAAATTGGTACTTTACTGAAAGAATATATCAGTAATAACCTACAGGTCATTTCTCTTAGCATGGATAAAACAAAACCAGTAACCATGGAGCTGAGTGAAACGATGGATTTTAATAACCTCAATGTGATTATAGCAGATGACGTAACCAATAGCGGCCGCACATTATTGTATGCCTTAAAGCCCTTGCTGGATTTTCATCCTAAATCTATCCAGACACTGGTGTTGGTGGAAAGGATGCACAAGCTGTATCCTGTTAAACCCGATTATGTGGGATTATCTGTTGCCACCACCCTGCAGGATCATATACAGGTAGAAGTGGAAAATGGCGAAGTTACCGGAGCGTATATTATGTAAGGAAAGTTAAGTTAAGTAGGAACTTTGTACCCCGTACTTTGTATCTCGTACATAGTCCTTGCTTCTGCTTCTTAATTCTACGGTTTAAAAAATTATTCCTAAACTTGCTTCAAATTATTTCTCATGGATGCTGCTATTCAGGAAAGAGTCAATAACTGGCTCAATGGAAACTACGACCAGGCTACAAAAGATACCATTGCCCAACTGCAAAAAGAGAAGCCAGATGAATTGGCAGATGCTTTTTACCGTAACCTGGAATTTGGTACAGGCGGCTTAAGGGGCATTATGGGAGCAGGCACCAACCGGATTAATAAATATACCATAGGTATGGCAACACAGGGCTTTGCCAATTACCTGAAAAAAACTTATGGAACACAGGAAGTAAAAGTGGCCATCGCCCACGACAGCCGCAACAACAGCCGTTTTTTTGCCGAAACCACGGCCAATGTTTTTGCTGCCAATGGCATCAAAGTATTTTTATTTGAATCCCTACGCCCCACACCCGAACTCAGTTTTGCGATACGTACCCTGGGGTGTAAAGGGGGCGTAGTTTGTACGGCTTCGCATAATCCTAAAGAATACAATGGATATAAAGCGTATTGGGATGATGGCGGACAACTGGTGCCACCTCATGATTCAAATGTGATCAAAGAAGTAGAAGCCATTACCAATGTGAATGAAGTGAAATGGGATGGGGGCGCAGCCAACATTACCATCATAGGAAAAGAAATGGATGATGCGTATATGAATATGGTAAAGAGTTTGAGTGTATATCCTGATGTGATAGCCAAACAGCATGACCTGAAAATTGTATACACACCCATTCATGGAACCGGGATCATGTTAGTGCCTGAAACATTAAAACGTTTTGGGTTTACCAATGTAACTATCGTAGAGGAGCAGGCTACACCGGACGGCAATTTCCCAACAGTAGCCTATCCCAATCCCGAAGAAAGCGAAACCATGAGCATCGGTTTGAAGAAAGCCAAAGAACTGGATGCGGATATTTTATTGGGAACTGATCCGGATGCAGACAGGGTAGGTATCGGCGTAAAAAACCATAAGGGCGAATGGGTATTGATGAACGGCAACCAGACAGCGGTTCTTGCTTTCACCTATATGATGGAAGCACGCAAAGCCAAAGGCATTGCGCAACCCAATGATATGGTCATCACCACCATCGTTACTACCGGAATGATCAACGAGGTAGCGAAGCAGAATGAGGTTGCCTGTTACAATGTACTTACCGGGTTTAAATGGATAGCCGAAAAAATAGAGGAACTGGAAGGACAAAAAAATTATGTGATCGGAGGGGAGGAAAGTTTCGGACTGATGATTGGTAACCAGATACGCGATAAAGATGCGGTAAGTGCTGTGGCACTCATGTGCGAGATGGCAGCCTATGAAAAGCAGCAGGGAAAAACCCTGTTCGATAAAATGATAGAACTGTATACTAAATATGGCTTCTATTATGAGAACCTGATTAGTATTACCCGGAAAGGTATGAATGGCCAGAAAGAAATTGCAGATATGATGGATGGCTATCGGAGTAATCCCCCCGCAACCATTGCCGGGGCCAAAGTAACTACACTGCTGGATTACGAGTTACAGACCGGCAAAAATCTTGTAACCGGTGAGACATGGACCATCGATCTTCCCAAAAGCAATGTGTTACAGTTTATTACGGCAGACGGTACTAAAATATCCGCCCGGCCTTCCGGAACAGAACCCAAAATCAAATTCTATTTCAGTGTTAATACAAGGCTTGCTGGAAAAGAAGATTTTGATGCAACTTTTGACCAGTTGAAGAATAAAATCAATGATATTATTGCAGATATGAAATTGAAGTAATTTTTGCCACACATATTGCAACGTAGGGCAGATTTATTTCTGTTGGCTGCTACTTTTTTTGGATACTCTTTAATTGACAAAACGCCTGACAAAACATGAATGTTGAAAGGCTTAATAATTTGGTAAATACTGATTTTGCAAACTTCATTCAAAGTGAGAACAAAGTAAATTGCATTTGAGAGTCCAATTCTTGAAAAGTGTTTTTGCAAATAATACCAATTATTGGTACTTTTATAAAAAGAACCACTATGGCACGTAACACATCTATTTTATTAGGTGATCACTTTGAGGAATTTATTGCCGCCAAAATATCAACGGGTAAATATAACTCGGCAAGCGAAGTAATTAGAACTGCTCTAAGGCTTTTAGAAACAGAAGAATTCAAAATGAAACATCTTAATAAAGCCCTTTCCCAAGGCGAGAAAAGCGGAATGGAAAAGAATTTTGATCCAAAAGCAAATTTAAAGAAGCTGCACAGTAAATTTTTATGAAAACCCTTCCATTTGTTATTAGTAAAAAGGCTGTTTCTGACCTAGAAGACATTTGGCTGTATACTGTTGAGAAATGGTCTGTAGAACAAGCAGATCGATATTACAATTTAATATTTGATGAGATCAATTACATCTGCAAGAACAGTACTGCTGGCAAACAAATGGAACACGTTCGAAAACACTATCGCGCATCGAAAGTCAAATCTCATCTCATTTTTTATAGAGTCCTACCTGATATGATCGAGATAATCAGAATTTTACATGAGCGAATGGATATAGAAAACAGGCTTAACGATTAAGCAACTACGCCCAACAATTGCTGAAACAGAAAGTATGTTGGTAATTCCCGGTTATTTTTTTTCTTTTCACATTCCACGCCCGGTTTCACAGCGATCCTTTTCTTAGCAGTATATTCGTACTGCTTATGAGAAAGTTCGAGGATACATACCAGCACAAAGGCCTCAGAAAAAAATTGGTGGATGTTTTGAAGGAGAAAGGTATTACGGATGAAAATGTTTTACTTTCCATTAATACCATTCCGCGTCATTATTTTCTGGATTCTGCTTTTGACAAAATATCTTACGAGGACCGCGCTTTTCCTATAGGTGAAGGGCAAACGATTTCGCAACCCTATACAGTGGCCTACCAGACTCAATTGTTACAGGTAAAAAAGCTGGATAAAGTATTGGAGATCGGAACCGGCAGCGTATACCAGGCAACGGTGCTGGCCCAATTGGGGGCATGGGTATACACCATTGAACGTCAGAAAAAATTATATGATCTTCAGCAGAAGGAATATTATTTCCGCAGTAAGTATCCTAATATCAAATTCTTTTTTGGAGATGGCTTCGAAGGGTTGCCCACCTATGCGCCTTTTGATAAAATTATTATTACAGCCGCGGCACCATTTATTCCGCCCAAATTAATTGCACAACTAAAACCCGGCGGTATGATGGTGATACCTGTTGATGAAGGCGAATCACAAAGGATGCTGCGATTAACGAAACTGCAGGATGGATCGGTAAAGGAAGAGGCGTTTGAACAATTTTCTTTTGTGCCTATGCTTACAGGGAAGAACCGGTGAGTGTAGATTTGAAAAGGCTAAAAAATATATCTGCAACAAATCATTTTGGTAATAAGTAAGCCGCTCAGGTTTTGAGCGGCTTACTTATTAATTATTCATTACTAATTCATCCAGCTTACTGTCCAATCATATCCTGTCCACCACTTTGATCTGCCTTGGTATTCTTGCGTTTGAATAATGTTGCATCAAATTTACCGAAACGGTAATTAAAATTCAGTCGCAGTATCTGCTGATCCCTTCTTCTTTCACTAGTTTGTGTAAAGAAACTACTTTCAGAATATGATTTAAAAACCTGTGTGCGAAAAACATCATTCATGCTTAGCGTTAACGAGCCACTCTGTCCGTTTTTCCATGTCCAGTCTTTGCGCAGCGCAAGATCAAATCCATAACGGGGTAGATTGTAACCCTGGGCAGTAGATTGCGGTCCGCCACCAAACATTCCTCCACCGCCACCACCTCGTCCGCCACCACCACCTGAGCTAGGTGGTAATACGCTTTTAGCCTGGTAATCGCCACTAAACTGAACCGACCATCCTTTACCCACTTTAAAAGTACTGTTCATTTTTCCGAACCAGCTTACCAATGAATTGCTCAGGCTTATTCTGGGATCGGTGGCCGTTAATCCCGGTGTAGTGGCATTGATTTTTGAATAGAAAATATTCACATTCAAGGTAAGATCCCACCATTTGGTTACCGGCATTTTATTAGTTAGTTCCAGGCCTGTGGAATAGCTATTATCTGCATTAATATAGGTACTGAAATAAGCACTGTCGCCGACGATCAATGCATTTTTATCCCTGTAAACATAACGGGTAATCAAGTCTGTATTATGCTTGAAGAATACACTTGCCAAAAAATTCGCACCACGTTTGTAGGCATTATTATAGGAGAACTCGAAAGAGTTGGTGAATTCCGGTTTAAGCCCCGCATTTCCAATATTGATGTTCTGTGGATCAGAATAATCAGGGAAAGGCATTAACTGGAAAAAATTGGGCCTGTTTACACGACGTGAATAGTTGAATTGAAAGTCCTGTTTTTCATCAACCTTGTAGGTAATAAAAGCGCTGGGAAAAAGGCTCAAAGGATAATTTACTTTAAAAGTGGCTGAATCTGTATTTTTTGCATTTAATAAAGTACCTGTATATTCAGATCTTTCTGCACGCAGACCTAACTGGTAATTAAATTTTTTCACCTTAAAAGTATAGGTACCATACGCTGCATATACCTGGTCGTTAAATTTATATTTATTACTAATGAGGGGAACCAATACATATTGATTAACAGAATAATCAAAACGATACTGGTCGCGGAGGTTGGTGAAATCCCTGATGGCTGCTCTTGCACCTGCTTCAAATTTGGTGTTTTCCGATATAGGATTTTCATAATCCGCCTGAACCGTAAAAAATTTATTAGTGCCATAACCCGTGCTTTGCTGAAGGATAGCTTTTGATTTGGGGGTATTATCCGTATTGTAATTCTGGATATTAATATCCGATCTGTTATCATTGGTACTCGAATTGTAATTCAGATCTGCCGAAATATCGTGACCATTCTTTGCAAAATTGTGTTTGTAACTTAATTGCGAACCAAAGTTTTTAAAACTAAAAGCACTAATGGTGGCAACGTTATTATAAGAAGAGAATACCGATTTAATAGTAGAATCCACCCTTTGCATTTCGTTGTTATTAAAACTGCCCTTTACATAATTACCGGCAATGGAAAAAGTATTTCGGTTATCAACAAACCAATCTATACCGCCGCGCAGAAATGCAAACTGTCCTGTATTGGTGCCGTTACTTGTATTATACACTTTACTGGGAACGGATAGCAGGTTGATTCTGTCAGTAATACCATCAGAAATAGATTTTCTTTCATTCAGGTTGGCATTGAGACTAAAATTTATTTTATTTTGCCGAAGGTTTAGATCACCGCCTACATTTATTTTTCCACGCGAGTCAATACCTGTTCTGATGCCTCCATTGTAACCACTTTTCTTATTTTTCTTCAGTACAATATTTAGTATGCCGGCATTGCCACCAGATGCATCATATTTTGCAGAAGGGTTGGTGATCAGTTCTACCTTATCAATAATATCCGCAGGTATTTGGTCAAGGGTAAGTGTGGTGGGTCTGCCATCTATGAAAATGGTTGGCGCTGCATTACGAAGGGTAACATTCCCGTCAATATCTACATTCAGGGAAGGAATATTTTTCATAATCTCTGTAGCTGTCTGGCCGGTGCTTACTAAGTTCTTATCCACATTGAATATCTTCCGGTCGATACCCAGTTCAAACTGCGGTCTTGATGAAGCAGTTACGGTTACATTACCCAGGTTGGTTGCATCTTCTTCCATCTTAATATTACCTAGATCTTTATCTGTCATACCGAGCAATTGTTGTAATCCGCCACCACCCGGTGCGCCTCCAGCTGCACCACCGCCACCCTGTGGCATTTTAATACCAAAGTTTATCGGCTTTTCTACTGATTTATAACCAATCGCGCTGAGCTTTAATTTGAAATTGCCAAAAACGGACAGGTTGTCAAAACTGAAATCGCCATTGGCTTTCGTAATAGCCGTATTAAGGGTAACCTCTTTCATTTTCTTGTTCACTGTATCAAATTTATTACCCGTTAACTGTACGGTAACTGCTTCAATACCCTTATTGGTTTTACTGTCTACGAGTTTACCATAAAAATGGCCAATATTCATGTTCTGGCCACCTGCTGCGCCACCACCCGGGCGTGCACCGCCGGGAAACTGTGCGTAAACGCCGAAAAACAAAAGGTTCAGAACAGAAACTAATAATAATTTTTTCATGATTTTTATGCTTGTATGATCTGGTGCAAAGTTGCTATGCAAATCGCTGCAGGCTAATTCTCATTACACCAACGGTAGAATGACAAATTAAGTGGACAAAGGTTGGGGACTGAGGGGAGAAATCTTGTATTTTGTCGGTGACAACCCCTTTTCAAAGGGTAATTATAAAAAGTGAAGTGATCAATACCTGCAGTACGCCGAGCAAAAAACCAATCAATGCGCCTGCTATTTGAAATGAGCGAACTTCTTTTGAAAATCCCTCGTATAAGAATTTTTCGATTTTCTGGGCTGTGAGAAGATGCATTTTTTCCATAATAAGCTTTTCTATCTCCAGGTTATTTTCAAGGTTTTCCATATAACTTTTCATAATTACAGGAAAAAGCGTTTCCAGTTCAGCAATAAATACCGTTTTTAATTCAGTAAGGGTACGGTCGCCGATAAACATGCTTATTACCGGCATTTGCACCGGAAGTTTCACCCGCAGAAATTCATCAATATGTTGCTCAATGATCGGCATGATTCGCTGCACATTTCCGGGATGGGTAATTTTTTCTTCAATATCGCTGTAAGAAAATAATTGCCTGCTTACCAGTTTACCCAGGTTTTCTGCAAATTGCTTCTGTTTCTTTGGAAAAAATCCCTGAAAATTATATCCCAGAATTCTTATGGGATAACGGGGATGGAATAATAGAAACAGTGCCCACCGGTTGGCGAGCCACCCAATCAGTGCGGAAATAAGGGGAATGAGTATCCATCCAGGTACCATGCGTATAATTTAAAAACCTATAAGGATCCCTTATAGGTTTTATGATGGGAGAACGAGGGGTCTCGAACCCCCGGCCTTCAGTGCCACAAACTGACGCTCTAACCAACTGAGCTACGCCCTCCGTTTATTGGACGGCAAAAATAAGGTAATTCAGGATTAGGAAGAACCAAATCTGGAACTCTTTTTGCATAGGTATTGTAACCATCCCTGAGAACCATCCATCAAAACCTTTGTTAATTGGTACAGGGTAGTGACAGGTAACAGGCTTTTTTCAGTTATTTTTGATAACTATCATGCAAAAATTTACGCAATTTATGAAGAGCAGAAAAGGTTTGTTGTTGCTGGCCATTGTTTTATTTGGCGGTTTATTCTTTGCTTTTAAAAATACCGCAATTGGCGGAACTGATATTGTTGTTACGCAAAGACAGCGATTATTATCAGCGGTGGGTGCTATTTTGGAAGAACAGCATTACAGCCCCAAAAATATAAATGATGTTTTTTCGAAGCAGGTATTCAAAAAATACCTTGATGAACTGGATGGCGATAAAACGCTATTCCTGCAATCTGATATCAACAGTTTTAAAAAGTATGAAACGATGCTGGATGATGAGATTCATGGTGCGCCAATTGAATTTGCCCCGGCCGTGAGTACTGTATATGATATCCGTATTGGGGAAGGAATTGCGATGTATAAAGATATACTGGCCAGGCCTTTTGATTTTACCAAAGACGAGATTATGCAGTTGGATGGTGAGAAATTAGCTTATACAACTAACGAAGCAGAGCGAAAAGACCGGTGGAGAAAAAAATTAAAACTATATACCCTTGAAAGGTATGTTGACCTGCAGGATCAGCGCGAAAAAAACAAAGGAAAAAAAGATTTTGTTGTTAAAACGGATACGGAACTGGAAAAAGATGCGCGCACAAAAGTATTGAAAGTGATGAACGAAACGTTTGACCGCATCAAAAGTACTTTTAAAGAAACAGAACGGTTTAATACATTCATCAATGTTATTACTAACCTGATGGATCCGCATTCGGATTATTTTCCGCCGGTAGAAAAGCGTGCATTTGATGAAAGAATGAGTGGTGAATTCTACGGCATCGGTGCGGTTTTAACCAAGGATGATTATGGTATTAAAATAGCTACTATTCAACCAGGGGGTGCTGCCTGGAAATCCGGTAAAGTGGTGGTGGGAGATGTGATTACTAAAGTGGCGCAGGGCAAAGGGGAAACGGTTGATATTGCCGGTTATGATACTCAGGACGCCGTAAAACTAATACGGGGTAATAAAGGCACAGAAGTGAAGCTTACCCTCAAAAAGCAGGATGGTACCATGGATGTGGTATCCATGATGCGGGAAAAAGTTGTGCAGGATGAAGCCTATGCAAGAAGTGCTATCGTAATGGAGGGAAAAGATAAGATCGGTTATATTTTCCTGCCTGACTTTTATGCCAATTTTGAAGATGAGCATGGTGCACGTTGTTCTGAAGATGTGGCCAAAGAAGTTATAAAACTAAAAGCAGAAAATGTAAACGGCATTGTAATCGATATTCGTAATAATGGAGGCGGATCTTTATACGAAGTGGTAAAAATGGTGGGATTGTTTATAAAAAACGGACCCATTGTGCAGGTAAAAGAAAGAAGCGGAAAAGTTGACCAAAGTACCTGGAGAGATAATGATGAATCTGTTTTATATGATGGGCCTTTAGCTGTAATGGTGAATGAATTCAGCGCTTCTGCCAGTGAAATATTTGCCGGGGCGATACAGGATTATAAAAGAGGTATCATTATTGGAAGTACCTCCACTTATGGAAAAGGCACAGTGCAAAGACAAATACCATTTGGTAACCGTAATGATCTGTATAGCGGCAGAACCGATCTGGGTGCCATGACATTAACCTTTCAGAAATTTTACCGGGTTAATGGCGGATCCACACAACTAAAAGGGATAGTGCCTGATGTGGTGTTGCCTGATTTATATGAGTATTATAAAATGCGCGAAAAAGACAATATTTCGGCCCTGCCTTATGATGAAATTCCGAAAGTGCCTTACCAAATATGGCAGAATAATTTTAGCATGGAAAATGTGATCAGGAAAGAGAATGAGAAGATTAAAAGCAATGATTCGCTTAACCTGCTGCAGAATAACCTTAAATGGTTGGCTAAAAATGCCGAGTTACCTGCCAGTCTTAATATTCTTAAATACAGAGAGCGTCAGAAACAGGTAATATCAACGGTTAACCAGAATAACAGCCTGTTAAAAATAAAGCAGGAAATGAATGTGGAAGCGATGGCGGCTGATAAAGAGAAATTTTATGATAACCCTGATAAACCCAAAGCAGAACGTTACCAGGCATGGTTGAAAAACCTGAAAACCGATATGCATATTGATGAAACAGTGAAGCTGGTTAGTGAAATGGCCCATTTGCAGGTACAAACTGTATTGAAATAAACTGCAGAACGAGCAGATATATTATTTTTAATATAAAATTAGCCGGTGTTGCAACTTGAGAAGAAATGGTATGCCCTCTATACCAAACCCAGATGGGAGAAGAAAATAGATAGTGCATTAGTAAAAAAAGGTATTGAAAGCTGGTGCCCCCTGCAAAAGATTGAGCGACAGTGGAGCGACCGGAAAAAAATTATAGAAGATCCTCTATTTAAATCTTACGTGTTTGTAAGAATAGATACTACTGAACGTTCCAAAGTGCTAATGACAGATGGTGTATTGAATTTTGTTTATTACCTCGGTAAACCTGCGGTCATCAAAAATGAAGAAGTAGATATTATTAAAAAATATCTGGACGAGAAAGATGCCAAAATTCAAATCATCTCCCAGGAAGGTTTTAAAGAAGAAACCAGGATAAAAGTGAATCACGGCGTTTTTATGGGTAATGAAGGAACCGTTTTACGTGGCGGCAAGAAAAAAATATATGTAAAATTAGAAAGCCTCGGACAGGTGATGGTAGTTGAATTTCCGGCAGAATATTTAACGCCGATACATAATAATGTAAGTAATTAGTACCTCGTACTTTACTACAGTTTCCAATCTATCAGTTCATTTCCCCATTCTTTCCGGTAAGGCGTACTGATGCGTATATAATTATCTGTGTATCCTTCCATCATCCCGTTCTTTTCAAAGGATTCAAATAAAACCTTTCTTGTTTCGCCGGCATGTTGCTGTGTAAAATATTGCATCTTCATATAGGAGAGGTTTCGCAATTTTTTATTCCGGTCATTACGCACGGGTATGGGTATAACAGGTGTAATCTCTAACGCCCTTGTATGATCACGTTCCGAATAAGTAAAAACATGCAGGTAAGAAATATCCAATGAATGCAGGAAATCGAAAGTCTCTGTAAAATGCGCTTCTGTTTCTCCGGGAAATCCTACAATTACATCCACCCCAATGGCGCAATGCGGCATCAGCGTTTTAATGAGCTTTACTCTTTCTGCATAGAGCTCTTTTTTATACCTTCTTCTCATTAGTGCCAATATTTCATTACTGCCACTCTGTAAAGGAATATGAAAATGCGGCATAAATTTATCACTGTTTGCTACAAATTCGATAATGCTGTTGGTAAGTAAATTGGGCTCAATAGAGGAGATGCGGTAACGTTCAATTCCTTTTATGGCATCCAGTGCTTTAACAAGGTCAAAGAAATTTTCTTCCTGTTGCTTACCATCTTCCCCTTTTCCAAAATCGCCGAGGTTCACGCCAGTTAATACAATTTCTTTAACGCCGTCGGCAGCCAGTTTTTCTGCATGTTGCACAACATTTTTCACCGTATCACTCCGGCTTTTTCCTCTTGCCATAGGTATGGTACAAAAGGAACAGTTATAATCACAGCCATCCTGTACTTTCAGAAAAGTACGGGTACGGTCGTTTTGGGAAAAGGAGGCATGAAAGCCGCTTACCTCTTCAATATCACAACTGCAGATTTTGGCAGCATCACCTTTGGCCAGTTCGCCGATATGTTGAACGATATTAAATTTTTCTGCTGCACCCAGCACAAGGTCAACCCCCGGTATGGAAGCAATTTCTGTAGGTTTCAACTGTGCATAGCAACCAGTGATCACCACAAAACTTTCCGGTGATCTGCGTTGTATGCGTCTTACCAGTTGCCGGCACTCTTTATCTGCATTATCTGTAACGGAACAGGTATTGATTACGTACACATCTGCCAGGTCGTCAAATCCTTTTTTTTCAAAGCCTTCCTGTTCCAGTAATCGGGAAAGCGTGGAGGTCTCTGAAAAATTTAATTTGCAACCGAGGGTATGAAAAGCTACTGTCTTCTTTTGTACCATAGAAGCTGTAAAGATAAGAAGGTTTGTGTAGGTGATGGGTACTGTTGATGATTACCTGATTACCAATTTGCCCCAACTGTCATTATAGGATTGGGTATCTTCCCATTTTTATTAGGTTTATGAACATTAAAAAACACTTACCCGTTTTCGGGCTCATGCTGGGTTTATCCGCATGCCTTCTCTGTCAATGTAATGGAACGGACACAATCAACCCTAAACCGGACCTTACTTCTGAAAATAAAATACCTGAGAGTAGGGGTCTTAACCGAATACCCAAACATATTCGCTACTCTAAACATGCCCGATGCAGGATGGGCTGCAGACATATTAATGAACAGGAAATCATCGAAATACTGAGATCGGACTCCATCAATTATCGCAAAAGCGAACTTAATGGGGATGACTGTCATAAAAAATATGCGGTGGAAGGATATTACCACAATAAACAGCACCTGCGGGTAATCTTTGCACCCTGTGCGGATGAAATTACGGTAGTTACCTGCAT
>JBBRHM010000054.1:0-21550 GCA_038222655.1 Chitinophagales bacterium
CATCGTTACTGAACCTCTTAGAAAAAGTTATTGCGTTTATCCCTTTAAACATAGCTAAGTAATTTAGAGGCAAATTACTAACTTATTTAGTATAAACAAAGCCTTATATTTGATCTACGAACATTCTACCTAATCCTATAATTTATTTTCTTAATTCAGTAATCCTTTTGTCAAGTTCTTTCTGTGCTTCCGGTACTTTCACCAGACTCTTCGCCACTTCATACCATTTAATCGCGGTTGTTTTGTCACCTTTCAGATCATAACACTCGGCCAGGTTAAAAACCGCTTCTATATTGCCCGGTTGCTTTTGCACAACCAGATTAAAGCGTTCTATTGCTTTGTCGTACTGTCCGCTTTTTCTGCCCCCCAATCCCAATATCATTTGACCATATACATTGCCCGGATCTTTCTGAACAATCTCCCTTACAGGAATAATTCCCTGCATTGGGTTATCAGAAATATTTCCGAAAATGTAACAGGCGCCTAAACCTATTTTACTCGAATCGTTGGCCGGGTTAAGGGCTATTGCTTTCTCAAAAAGAACTTTTGCATTGCTTGCCAGCCAGTTTTGCAGGGCCGGTTGTTCCTCTGTCATCAGGTTCTCTAAAAACAGATGGGCGGCAAAGGTGAGGCTTTTTTCAGAATTTTCCAATTTCGCTGCTTCCCCGGTATAATATGCATAGGGTTCGAATACATGAGCGGAGTCTGCCCAGAACCTGGCCAGCCTGTGGTATACATGCAATTGCTGCTCTTTAATATCTCCCCGCACTACAGAAGTTTCCAGCAGGGTAAGGCGCTGCGACTGCTCGGGGGCTATCTTTTCTTTGGCTTTACTTAAAAGCTCTTCGAACGTAATTGACTGATGTTCATGCTGTTGCGAAGAGGATGCTGCTTGTGCCGGTTTTTTGGGAGGAACTGTATTTCCGAAGAAAAATAATAAAAGGCATAGGATAAGGCCGCTACCCACTAATAACCATTGCTGTTTTTTCACTTATCGCATATTTGGCGCAAAGTTAAACAGGCTTGCGTTTGCTTTTTACTTCGCTCACAAATTCTTTTGCGGGTTTAAAGGCAGGAATAAAATGTTCCGGTATTTCTACGGCAATATTTTTTTTGATGTTACGGCCGATCTTGGCGGCCCTTTTCTTGGTAATAAAGCTGCCAAAGCCCCGTATATATATGTTCTGACCGTTAGAGAGACTTTCTTTTACTTCTTTGAACATCGTTTCCAGAGTCACCAATACATCCACTTTGGG
Organism: Chitinophagales bacterium; assembly: GCA_038222655.1. Taxonomy (GTDB): domain Bacteria; phylum Bacteroidota; class Bacteroidia; order Chitinophagales; family Chitinophagaceae; genus Sediminibacterium. The sequence continues at coordinate 1,257 of JBBRHM010000054.1, forward strand.
TATACCGGTTTTGTCGGAGATCTGGTTGATGAGATCTGATTTTCTCATTTTTTGCGTTTTATTTTGGTAGAAGACTTTAAAATAAGATAAAAAGATTGAATAATGCAAGAAAAGATGTGACAAATATTATAGACGTTACTAATTGATAGATAAAAGGTTCAATCCAGTATCCGTTTAAATAAGTTACTATTCGGGTAAAGGAAAGCGGGTTTGCTATGGTGAAGCTGATGTTTTATTCAATATTTGCCTGGATGATAAGAAACCGGTTTACCAAAATACTCATGAAATGGCACGAACAAAGTAATACCCGTGAAATGCCATGGAAAGGTGAGAAGGATCCTTACCGGATATGGCTTAGTGAAGTAATTCTTCAGCAAACCCGGGTGGCACAGGGGTGGCAGTATTATAAAAATTTTATAGAAAAATTTCCTACTATCCGTCACCTGGCAAAAGCTCACGATCAGGAAGTGTTTAAACTTTGGGAAGGGTTAGGGTATTATAACCGTTGTAAAAATCTCTTATTTACTGCCCGGCAGATAGTTAAAGACAACAAGGGGAAATTTCCTGATCAGTATGCTGATATTCTGGCACTGAAAGGGGTGGGCACTTATACAGCGGCAGCTATCGGTTCTTTTGCGTACAACCTTCCCTATGCTGTGGTTGATGGAAATGTGTTCCGGGTATTATCACGTTTTTTCGGAATCGCAGAACCTATTGATTCAACCAAAGGAAAAAAAATATTTACGGATCTGGCGAATACAGTACTTGATAAAAAATCTGCAGGAACCTATAACCAGGCTATCATGGATTTTGGAGCCGTTATCTGTAAGCCCTTTTCGCCGGTATGCAGTACCTGCCCCTTACAAAAATATTGTACCTCATTCAAAGAAGGTACTGTAAACCAGTTGCCGGTAAAGGAAAAGACCTTGCAGCGTAAGCACCGTTGGTTTTATTATTTTTTATTTGAAAAGGATGGGAAATTGCTGGTACACCCGCGAACCGGCAAAGATATCTGGCAGAATCTCTATGAATTTTACCTGATGGAAAGTAACGAGTTAGTAAAATGGAATAAAGAATCTGTAAAAAAATGGCTCGAGGAACAGCTTGCCATTAAAAAAGCTACTGTAATCCATATATCGCCGGTAAGCGTTCAGCAGTTAACGCATCAACAGATAAAGGGGCAGTTTATCCGTATACAATTACATACAGTTCCTCCGTTTCTGGCAAAATATCAATGGGAGGGAGTAGAGGGCTTGAGGCGCCTGCCCTTTCCTAAATTCATTACCCAATATATCCAAACTCCTTTTTTGCAAACAAGCCTTTTTACATAGCGAAAAGCCTTACTTATCATCTTTTGTGAAATTTTTCCGGCCCTTCTTTTGTTTCTTAAAAAAAGGGTATTTTTAAGAGTGATTAAACCGGAATGAACTTAAATTCTATCGTATGAGAGGCGTTAACAGAGTAATGCTTATCGGCAACCTGGGAAAGGATCCCGATGTACAGCACCTGGAAGGAAATATTGCTGTGGCAAAGTTTCCGTTGGCAACAACGGAAACCTATAAGGACAGGACAGGTAAATTGATTTCACAAACTGAATGGCACACGGTTGTTTTATGGAGAGGACTTGCCGAACTGGCGCAAAAATATCTTCATAAAGGAAGTCTTATTTATGTGGAAGGCCGTCTCCGTACCCGTAGCTGGGAGGATAAAGAGGGTAATAAAAAATTTGCAACGGAAGTAGTTGGCGATAATCTTATTATGCTGGATAAACGCAGCGATGGGCAGGGTGGTCATGCCGGCGGTGATTCGATAGAAGGGTATACCGGAGATGATGTACCGCCTTTGACAGATCCCCGTGAAACATTGCCGTTCTGATCTTTGTTTGAGAAACAATACTTTTGTAATACAATAATGCGCGTGTTTGGCCCCCAATTGTTAATTTAAAATTCCTGCTTTGGATTATCACCCGGTTTTGCAATTTGTTCCCCACCTTACCTTATTATCGGCTATCCAGGCACAGGGTACCACTATACTTGTAATGATCCTTTTTCTTTTGTTGTTTCTTTCTTTTGTATTGGCGGGTTCTGAAGTTGCTTTTTTTTCACTTACCTATAAAGATATTAACCTGCTGAAATCAAAACAGCAACCCCCGTACAAACGCATTGTTGATCTTTTGGAAGAACCTAAATTATTACTCGCTTCTTTACTCATAGCCAATAGTTTTATTAATATTTCCATCATTATTATTTCTAACCTGCTTATTGATGATATGTTCAATTTTGAACGCTTCGATGCAGTATGGGTAGAGTTTGTAATAAAAGTATTGGTCATGTCTTTTCTGCTGGTTTTATTTGGAGAAGTAATGCCGAAGGTATTGGCCACACAAAGCAATATCCGTTTCGCGAAAGATTTTGGTGGCATTGTACAGGCCGTTTCCTATTTGTGCAGAGGATTGAGTAAAGGGCTGGTAAAATATTCTGATATCATAGAAAGAAAATTAGCCAGTCGTGCCAATGGTGCATACAGTCTTGAAGAACTGGATCATGCCATTGATCTCACCACACAGAATACAGCGTCTGAGAATGAAAAAAATATTTTGAAGGGAATTGTTAAGTTCGGAAACATTACTGTGAAACAGATCATGAATACAAGGGTGGATGTTCATGGGATTAATGAAGATACTTCCTTTGGTGAATTGATTGCAACCGTTAGGGATCTTCATTACAGCCGCTTACCGGTGTACAAGGAAGACCTTGATAATGTAGTAGGGATGATTCATACAAAAGATATGATTGCCTATCTGCACCAGCCGGATGATTATAACTGGCATGGATTGATGCGCCAGCCATATTTTGTGCATGAACAGAAATTTATTGAGGACCTGCTGAAAGAGTTCCAGGCCAAACGTATACATTTTGCGGTAGTGGTAGATGAGTTTGGCGGTACCAGCGGTATTGTAACGCTGGAGGATATACTGGAGGAAGTAATCGGAGAGATTAAAGATGAATTTGATGAAGAGGAATCCGGCTATAAAAAAATAGATAATAACAATTATATTTTTGAGGGCCGCACTATGATCAATGATGTATGTAAGATCATGGATCTGCAAACAGATACTTTTGATATGATGAAAGGTGAAAGCGATTCATTAGCCGGCCTGGTACTGGAAATGGCCGGAGAAATACCACAGCCCGGAAGTGTAATAAGTTCAGGCGACTACGAATTTGGTGTACTGGAAGTGGAGAAGAACCGGATTCAACGCGTTAAGGTTTCCATAAAGCCCCCGATACCAGAGTAATATGAGAGACGTACAAGGTTCGTGTTCGCAGTCCATCGTGCATCGCCCATTGTCGATGGTTAATAGAAAGCCCCCTTTTTTTACCATGGTCCATGGACTATTGACCATGCTCTTTTTCCTCTCCTGCAACAGTTCGTACACACCCAAACCCAGGGGCTATTACAAAATAGATTTTCCTGAAAAAAAATACCAGGTGTTTAACCAGCCCGGTTATCCTTATTCATTTGAGTATCCCATGTATGCCACAGTGCTCAAAGACAGTACCTTCTTTGACAAGGTTACTGAAAATCCATGGTGGATTAATATTGATTTTCCGCAGTTTCATGGCAGAATCTATGTCAGTTATAAGGAGATTGGTAGGGGAAAGAATAGGCTTGATTCGCTGATTAAAGATTCTTATAAGCTAACTGGGAAACATACTTCCAAAGCCTATTCAATTGATGATTCGTTAGTGAACACCCCAAATCAGGTTCATGGTGTTTTTTTTACGGTAGGAGGTAATGTGGCAACAGCTAATCAATTCTTTCTAACCGACTCAACCAAACATTTTCTTCGTGGCGCTTTGTATTTTGATGCCACCCCCAACGCCGATTCGCTGGCTATCGTTAACAGTTTTTTACTTGTGGATATGAAGCACCTGATTAATAGCTTTACATGGCGTAACTGAGGTTTAGTAATTTTTGAACTTACCAAAACTTACTGAAAACAGTTGTATTGGATTATCTTTGACTGATTAAATACTGTGTAAGAGGTGTATGATAGCTATTGATAATGTACTGATTAGTGATGAGGTAATTGAAGAACAGTTTGTATGCGACCTCAGTAAATGCAAAGGCGGTTGCTGCGAAGACGGTGATGCAGGCGCACCCATGGAGAAATGGGAACTGGAAAAATTAAAAAAATTTTACGACCAGATCAAACCTTACATGACAGAAGAGGGAAAAAGAGAAGTGGAAAGGCAAGGAAAATATTTGTATGATAAAGAGTTTGGCTGGGTAACGCCTACGGTGCATGGCGGTATTTGCGCGTATGGCTATCGGGATAAACAGGGCGTTATTAAGTGCAGTATTGAACAGACGTATAAAGAAGGCAAATCAGATTGGCAAAAGCCGCTGAGCTGTCACCTGTTTCCTATTAAAATTCAAAAAAGCAAACGCGATCCTGATATCGATCATGTGAATTATGAACCTCGTGAAGATCTTTGCCAGGCAGCCTGCAGCCTGGGAAAAAAATTAAAGATGCCGGTATATGTTTTTCTGAAAGACTCATTGATCCGTAAATATGGTGAAGCTTTTTATGAAACACTGGCAGCTACGGCTGAACATATGAAAAAGAAGTGAATGGTGAATGCTGAATATACTGTGTGAACCAAAACTCACCACTCATCGACTATTGTACCTGATGAATAAAAAATAAAATACATGAACGAAACTGCTGCATCTTTCATTGCCAAAAGCACTATCAAATCTGCCGACCTTGAACACAGGCGAAAAATAAATTTTAATATCAGCCGGTATAATGCCGTGGTACCAATAGGTAAGCAGCAGTTTCCCAATGTGATGCTGGCAAGAGAAAAAGCGAAGAACCGAAAATGGGATGCGATTGAGCATCTTGACAAATACCTCGAAGAATTTGAAAGAAAAATAACTGCGCGGGGGGGCAAAGTATTGTGGGCCGAAACTTCTGCAGAAGCATTGGAGCAAATAGGAAAGATATGTAAAGAGAAAAATTGTAAAACACTTGTTAAGAGCAAGAGTATGGTAACAGAAGAGATTCATCTGAATAATTATCTTGAATCAATTGGTATCGAAAGTGTAGAAACGGATCTCGGTGAATATATACAGCAATTAGACGGTGAGGCGCCGTACCATATAGTAACACCTGCCATGCATAAAAGCAAGGAAGATGTTGCCAGACTTTTTGCCGAAAAATTAGGAACGCCTGGCGGCTTATCTCCTGAAGAATTGACGTTGGTAGCACGAAAAATTTTACGCGATAAATATGTGGAGGCAGAAATAGGCGTTACCGGAGCTAATTTTATTGTGGCAGATGTGGGTGGTGTTGCCATTACAGAAAATGAAGGAAATGCGAGACTGAGTTGTGCCTGGCCCAAAACACATATTGTGGTGGTGGGTATAGAAAAGATGATTCCATCAATACATGATCTTTCCCTGTTCTGGCCATTGTTGGCTACCTATGGAACAGGGCAACAGATAACAGTTTATAACACGATTGTGTCGGGCCCTAAACAACCCAATGAATTGGATGGTCCTGAAGAAATGTATGTGATACTGTTAGATAATGGCCGTACAAATCTTCTCGCTAACCCCACCGCAAGGGAAGCGTTGTATTGCATCAGATGCGGGGCCTGTTTAAATGCCTGTCCTGTGTATAAAAATATTGGCGGACATGCTTATGAAACTACCTACAGCGGCCCGATAGGAAGTGTGATTACACCTTACTTGAGTGGCGTGGATGAATACAAGCACCTGAGTTATGCTTCATCTTTATGCGGAAACTGTACAGAGGTTTGCCCGGTGCGTATTAACCTGCATGAACTGTTATTGGATAACCGGCACGAAGCAGTTGTACAGGGCTCTAGTACACTGGCTGAACGAATTGCATGGAAGGTATGGAAAACAGCGAGCCTTAACCGGGCGATGATGAATATGGGCAGTGGCAAAATGAAGAACTGGGTAGTGAATAAAGTTTTTAAAGGATGGACTGCGCATAGAACCGATCTTGATTTTAGCCAGAAAACTTTTAATGAATTGTGGAAAGAGAAACATCATAATTAGTAATGAGTAATTAATAATTAGTAATTGGAAAACCGCAGCACTGATGAGTTGTTGATTTATGCGCAAGGGGTTACTGCACGACTTTCCTATATTATTAATGAATTATTTCCGAAAGCATTACTTACTGATTCGCGCGAAAAATTTCTTTCCTATACGGGTGTCCGGATCAATTATTCGGTGGAAAAATTGGGGGATGGCCTATGGATTGTTCCGCATGGATTATTGTATCAAACGGATATTCATCAGCAAATACCGGAGTGCTTTGAATGGGAGGGGATGTGTGTTTTTTTTAAAACCGGTGGTGATATTCCTTTTGATATTTTCTCGGCTGCTTTCTATCTTCTTTCACGGTATGAAGAATACCTGCCATATACACCTGATAAGTATGGCCGGTATGGACATAGCAATAGTATTGCTTACAAAGAAAACTTTCTTCAGCAACCCTTAATAAACTTCTGGATGCAGGCGCTGGAGGCGCAGATGCAGCAACAGTTTGCTAATTCAACATTCAACATTCAACATTCAAAATTTCTATTCGTACCCACCTATGATGTAGATATTGCTTATGCATACCGCCACCAGCCTCTCTGGAAAAATGTTCTTGGATTTTACCGTGATCTGTTTCTGGGAAAAACGGAACAGGTAATTGAAAGAGGCAATGTATATAGCGGCAGAAAAGCTGATCCTTTTGATACATTTTCATGGCTGGATGCATTACATGAAAAATATTCACTGACTCCTATTTATTTTTTTTTAACGATCCTCAAAAGAGGTCCTTATGATAAAAATATTTCAGCAAGTTCAAAGGCTTTACAAAAACTCTATCATTCGCTTTCAAAAAAATATATGACCGGCCTGCATCCATCCTGGCAAAGCGGCACCGATGAATGGTTGCTGGATAAAGAAAAAGATACACTGCAGTGTATTATTCAAAAACCTGTGGCTATGTCACGAAATCATTATTTGCGCTTTACCATTCCGCTTACTTACCGGCGCCTCGAAGTTGCAGGCATAACGGACGATTATTCTATGGCATACGGCACTATTAATGGGTTTCGGGCTTCTTATGCGTTGCCCTTTAGCTGGTATGATCTTGAAAGAGAAACCAGTACCCGGTTAACGATACACCCCTTTTGTTTTATGGAAGCGAATTCTTTTTTTGAGCAGGGATATACTGCAGAGCAGGCTTGTGAAGAAATCCAATATTATCATGATGTGGTTAAAAAAGTGGAGGGAGAAATGATTACTCTTTTTCACAATCATTTTTTAACTGAACAGCCACAGTGGGCCGCCTGGCGAAAAATGTATGCAGACTTTCTGCAAAAGAATTTTCCTGCTTCACATAGCATCAGCATCTGATATCAGTAAGGCTTCTCTTTGTTTCTTAAGGCTTTTATTTACCAGGAACACGCCGATCAATGTTATGATGGAACCCATAATAATTTTCCAGGTAAGCTTTTCATTCACTAACAGGGAACCAACCAATATGGCCACGATCGGATTTATATAGGCGTATAAAGAAGCTACCGCCGGTTCAAGATGTTTCATAGTATAAATGAAAGCGGCAAACGTAATAATATTACTCGCTATCACCAGGTAGGCAATGGCTCCCCAGGACGGTAGGGGTATCTGTGCAAGGGGTATACTATTATCTGATATGGCCAGCATCAGCATAAGAATAAATGAACTGATCAGCATTTCCCATCCTGTGGCATAATAGGCATTCAGTTTCAGTTTTGTTCTGGCCAGTACAATCGTACCAATGCTCCAGCATAACATGGCCACGAATGAAAGAATAACACCCAATGAATAACCTGCAGACTGATTATGAAAAGCGTTATCATAAAAAACAATGGCGATACCGCCAATGCCAAGTAGTAAACCAGTAAATGTTACGAAGGTGATGCGTGTGTTCCTGAAGAATAAACGTTCAATGATCACCACTGATAATGGATATAACGCTGATATCAAAGCGCCCATGCCACTTGGAATATTTTTTAAAGCCAAAGTGGCAATGCCATTTGCCGAAACAAAAAGTAGTAAAGCCATAGAGCCCAGCCAAAGAAATTCTTTTCTGCTTGGAATTTTTTCTCCTTTTACAAGAAAAAAAGAGAGCAGCAAAACACCCGCGATAAACTGCCTGATAGAAGCGATTTCAAGAGCCGGAACTTTTTGTATGGCTATTTTACTGGCTACCCAACTGGTTCCCCATACCAGGCTGGTAAGGGTTAACGCGATATAGGCTTTTTGTTTAGTAGTCATTACCTGCTAATTTTTCTTTAACACATAGTAACATCAGCAATTACATAGAAAGGTACCATGTGAACTTTTCTTAATCCTGTATTCCTATGTGTTTATTTACCCGGCGGCTTTAGTGTTTAAAATGCCGCATACCCGTTATTACCATGGCCAGCTTATGGGTTACACAATATTCGATGCTGTCTTTGTCTCTTACAGAACCGCCTGGTTGTATAAACACTTCCATACCTGCTGCATGGGCAATTTGTACACAATCATTGAAAGGGAAAAAAGCGTCTGATGCAAGTACAGCACCCTGCAGGTTAAAGCTGAATTGTTTTGCTTTTTCGATAGCCTGTCGCAGTGAATCAATACGGCTTGTTTGCCCACAGCCTTTGCCCACTAATTGTTTATTCTTTACCAGGGCAATGGCATTGCTTTTTAAATGTTTGCATACGAGGTTGGCAAAGACCAGGTTTTCTTTTTCTGTATCCGTAGTTTCTCTGCCTCCGGCTTCTTCCCATTTTGCATAATTACCATCATCTGTGCTTTGCTCTAATATTCCGTTAAGCAAAGATTTGGAAGGCGTTTTAAGTTTTGTATGTTGAATGCTGAATTGGAGCAGGATCCTGTTCTTTTTACTTTTTAATATTTCCAATGCATCTGCATCAAATGCAGGAGCTATCAATACTTCGAAGAATATTTCATTAATGGCTTCAGCCGTGGCTTTGTCAATTGTGTTATTGCAAACCAATACACCACCGAAAGCACTTTCCGGATCGCCTGCCAGTGCTGCATCCCAGCTTTCTTTCACCGTAGGTCGTTCCGCGATGCCGCATGGGTTGGTATGTTTAATAATAGCAAACACACTCTTGTGTTGTCCTTGCGATGGTGAAGGAAACTCGCTTATTAACTGAACGGCAGCATCTACATCTACCAAATTATTATAAGAAAGCTCTTTACCGTTTAACTGTGTAAACAGTTCATTCAAATTACCATGAAAAACAGCCTGCTGGTGTGGGTTTTCGCCGTAACGTAATGACTGTTGCGGGCCGTGATTGAAATAATTACTAATCGCAATATCATACTTCATCACTATTTCAAATGCTTTGGCTGCAAAAGCTCTGCGTTGTTCGAGTGAGGTTTCGCCTTTCTGTTCTGTCAGTAAATTTTCCAAAGCTGCATAATCGTCTTTTGCAGCGATGACGGTTAGATCCCGAAAATTTTTTGCAGCGGCGCGTATCATTGAGGGGCCGCCGATATCTATTTTTTCAATAATGGATTTTTCTTCTGTGGTATTGAGCAGCGTTTCTTCAAAAGGATAGAGGTCCACAATTACCAGGTCTATTTCGGGAATATGGTATTGTTTCATTTCTTCCAGATCCTGTGTTTCGTAACGCCTGCCCAGTATGCCGCCAAATATGGCAGGATGTAAAGTTTTTACACGTCCTCCTAAAATAGAAGGGTAGGTGGTAAGACTTTCCACGGGTACGCAGGGAATACAGAGGTCTTCCAGAAATTTTTGTGTGCCACCAGTAGAGTAAATGGTGATACCCAGGTCCTGTAATTTCCTGGCAATAGGTTCCAGACCGTCTTTATAAAAAACGGAAATGAGTGCAGATTGAATTTTCTTTTGCATGGTATGTTGGCTTTACCCCCCTTGGGGTTAGTAAAATGGAAGACACTAATCGTTAGAGAGCCATTTCAAATGCCCCTTGCTCAGGAATCGAATGGTGGCGCAAATGTAGGTTGTCGGCATCTTTTTTCCAGTACCGTATTTTCCACAGTGGATTACTGCTGTCAAATATGTATTGTTTGCAGTTAAATACAGCAGCCAGTTGGGTTAGATAGATCTTTGGGTTACCGCGGATAATAATGATATCCACCGGAATTCTTGCGGCAGACGGGTGCAAAATAAACGAATGATCAATCAACAGTACCGAAGAATGCCCAGTAACCACCAGATGGCGATTGATGATCGTATTGGGCAATATGCCCGCCATTTTTACACCATGTAATACCCGTGAGGGCTGCAGGTGAAAGTTTTGCAGAAAATTCTTTTCCAGCAAGACGCTATCACCTATAAACCGGAAAGCCGTTCCTTCGATGACATCGATGGCGGTATGTTTGGGTATATTATAAACCACCAGTTTGTGCTGTTTTTTTTGTTGGATGGTATGGATAGATCCCAAACAAACATATACCGCAAGAAAACTTAAGGCCCTTAATAAGCTGTTGCTTTTCTTTTGTATCAGCCACCATGCGAGATAAGCAATGGTAATGTAGAGAATGATGGTTTGCCAGAGGCTAACCTGAATAGCATCTGTTATTGAAAAAGGCAGGCGGTCTGTTCTTTCAATAACCCCATTCATTTGCGATATTAAAAAGGAGGTCAACTTGCCAGTATACATATTCAGCACCGGTATTTTACATAAAATCAGCAACAGTAATTCTCCATAAAGGATAAAACCGGATACCGGTACGGCTATAAAATTGGTAAACAGAAAAAGATTGGGAAACTGGTGAAAATAAAACAGGATAACAGGTAGGGTAAGTATCTGTGCAGATAAGGTTACCGCATTCAACTCCCAAATAGTATGCAATAGTTTATTGCGGAAATATAATTGCCGGTAAATAGGTTTCATAAATAAGACAATGCTTAGTACGGCTGTATAGGATAACTGAAATCCCACATCCCAAAAAAAGTATGGATTGTATACGAGTAAACAAAATGCTGAAGCAGCCAGTGTATTATAGATATTGGTTTTTCGTCCAAAGCTTTCGCCAATAACTATGAAGGAGAACATTACAGCAGACCGTAATATAGAAGGCACGGCGCCGGCCAGAAAACTAAAACCCCATAAAACTGCGAGTATAAGGATCGGCTTTGCCAAGCGTATCCATTCTATTTTCCGGAAGGGTTTTAACAGGAAGATCAATAAACCATAGATCATACCCAGATGCAGCCCGCTGATGGCGATAATATGCACCACGCCGGTATTGCTGTAAGAACGAACGAGGTCTTTATCCAGATCATCACGGTAGCCAATGAGTAAAGCTTCTGCCACTCCCGTTTCTTTTTCGCCGGGAATGAATTTTCGCAGGATGGATAAAACATTATTGCGTGCATTAATCAATGCCTGTGTAAAAATATTTGTGTGTAATGGTCCGAGTACTTTGTATTCTTTTGCCTGCAGGTATACCTGGTAATGAATATCCTGCGTGGCGCAATACTGCTTGTAATCAAAGCCACCGGGATTTCCTGAATTGGTAATGGGCTGCAATGGTTTTTGGATGATAAGCTGCGATCCATATTGTAACAAAGGGCGTGCGGTATCTTTTTTAAAATAAAGCAGGATATAGCCTTTCACCGGTATCCAACTACTTTTTTCAAGAACAGCGTCTGCAATGGCCAGTGCTTTGAAGGAATTTGTTTTTTCTGTCAGTGGCTCCTGCAGCGTAACCAGTACCCATTCCTTACCGTTAATATGTTTACCGATCCATCTGGCATTATGTTCTATGTTCTGGAAATACATGAGTGCCGCCCCCAAACAAAGTATCAGAAAATTAAACATCAGGCCTGTTAGCCACCTTGTTTTATATTTTGTTGCAGGAGCAAAAAACCGGGTGATAAAAATAATAACAATAGCTATTAAAGCGGTAATGAGCATTATGACGGGAAGAATATCGAGATATCTTGCCACCAGAATGCCCACTGATAAAGGAATCAGTAAACGGATAAAGGGAACGGAGCGCCAGAATTTTTTTCCATACTGCCTCATGTCTTAAACCTAATAAAAAAGCCACAGCAATAGCTGCGGCTTTTATCAGGTATTTATACGTGTAACAAGCATCAAGTAACAAGTAGCTAGCATCCAGGTGTTACTTACTCAAATTCATACTTCTTTCCTTATACAAAGTGCGGAAGTAAGGGTCTCTCAGGTCTTTGATAAAGCGGATAGCTTCCCCGGTACTTTTCATTTCGGGGCCCAATTCTTTGTTTACACCGGGGAACTTATCAAAACTGAATACCGGTTCTTTAATAGCGTAACCTTCTAATTTTTTCTCCATGGTAAACTCGGTCAGCTTGGCTGCGCCCAGCATTACTTTGGTGGCAATATTCAGGTAAGGAATCTGGTAGGCTTTGGCAATGAAAGGAGTGGTTCTGGAAGCTCTTGGGTTGGCTTCAATCACATACACTTTATCGTTCTTGATGGCAAATTGAATATTGATGAGTCCTTTGATATGTAAGGATCGTGCAATTTTTTCAGAATAATACTCCATGGTCTCAACAATCAATGGCGTAAGATTGAAAGCCGGAAGCACGGCGTTACTGTCGCCGCTATGGATACCGGCGGGTTCAATATGTTCCATCACGCCCATAATATGGAAATTTTCGCCGTCAAAGATGGCATCTACTTCAGCTTCCTGGCAACGGTCGAGAAAATGATCGATCAGTATTTTATTACCGGGCAAATGTTTGAGCAGGCTGATTACTGCTTTCTCTACATCTTCATCATTAATCACAATACGCATTCTTTGTCCGCCCAAAACATAACTGGGTCGTACCAGAACAGGATACCCTACTTTATTGGCTACTTCAATGGCTTCCTCTGCACCAGTCGCGGTTCCATATTCAGGGTAGGGAATATTGAGTTCTTTCAAAAGGTCGCTGAAACGTCCGCGGTCTTCAGCAATATCCATGCTGTCGAAAGAAGTACCGATAATCTTAATGCCGTTTTCGTGTAAGCGTTTGGCCAATTTAAGCGCGGTTTGGCCACCCAGCTGCACAATAACGCCTTCGGGTTTTTCCAGTTCAATGATTTCCCACAGATGTTCCCAGTAAACGGGTTCGAAATAGAGTTTATCGGCCATATCAAAATCTGTGGAAACCGTTTCGGGATTACAGTTTATCATAATGGATTCGTAACCACATTCTTTAATGGCGAGTAAGCCATGTACACAGCAATAATCGAATTCAATACCCTGACCTATTCTGTTGGGGCCGCTGCCGAGAACAATGATCTTTTTCTTCTGCGATGGTATCGATTCGTTGGAATTAAGTGTAGGGTTCATTTCTGCGTAGGAATTGCGCAAAATTAGGGGTACAGGGGAATTTTATGCTTAATTTTTTTTATTGTTTTAAAAAGTCCGCCTGCATCAGGAAAAATTTGGCCTTGGCAGTTATAACTAACAGTAATTAGTCATTTAGTTCCTCGCAGTAATAACCGGCTCTTTTCAAAACATTTTCTACAGCACGCGGCGATACTTCGGTAGCTTCTATTCGTAACACATTATCACAATCCTGCATATCAACATTCCAGCGGCTTATGCCGTATATGTTTTTCATTATGCGATGAACGCTGTTGATGCGTTGAGCGTTATTTAGATCCGTTTTGAAGATGAGGATATCCATGTGTTTAAGTTTTGGCAGATGTATTGGGTGTTGGTGAGAACGGTCAGGCCGCTTTAGTTGCCCAATCGTTAGCGGTTATTCGGCGCCTGCATTCTGTTCCATATCCGGTTTTTTCCATACCCGGCAACGGTTGCGCCACTCCTGTTTAATCTTTTCTCTATCCTCGGGTGTCATGGTATGCCATTTTTCCTGCATTTCTTTTTTCCAGGCAGTTCCGCGGCCGCCCCACCCACCCCTGAAACCACCGAATAATATTTTACTCAATACCAGTATGCCCAGCGCCTGCCAAAAACTAATCAGAGATACATGCAGTACTGCCGCTAATATATTGTTCCATAAACTCATTACGATAAAGCTCAGCAAGGCTGTGGCAGCAAATGCAAATACAATAAAGCCAATAATTTTTTTAACCCAGAATTTCTTTTTCATATAATTTCATTTTAATCAATTAAGTAATAGTTCATCCCGCAGGCTGCTTAAACGGTTTCTTAAATGAAGTACAGCATATCGTTTGCGGCTGATTAGTGTGTTAATGGTTTCTCCGGTTTGTTCGGCAATGGTTTTAAAAGGCACACCTTCGATCTCGTTAAGAATAAATACTTCCCGCTGTGCCGGCGGCAATTCATTCAACGCATTGTACAATGCTTCCCAAAAAAAATTACGCAGGTATTCTGTTTCCGGATTTTGTGAATCATCAAAAAATATATCTGCCCAGTCAAACCCAGATTCGCCGTCTGCATCCGTGTACATATCCTCCAGCAATGCAGGTTTATGCTTCCGCCCGCGATCGATGATTTTGTTTCGGGTAACGGTGAACAGCCAACCGGTTAGCTGTTCAATGGGTTTGGTGTTGCCGATAAACTGATAGAATACATCCTGCAGAATGTCTTCCGCATCCGCTTCATTGCTTACCCTTTTGCGTATGAAACCCATCAACCGTTTGCTGTACGTGTTGATAACCTCAGTAATATTGCTTTTACGGGTGTCAGTCATTTCGGTTGGTATCGCCAATGCCTTAATCATTACCCATAGATAGACGGGCGGGGAAAAAGAATATTGTAAACAAGCTACATTATTTTTAGAATGCCAACTTGAAATTAGGGGGGACTTACTTGTAAAACCACCCGAACATAGCAACAGCAAAAACAATATACAACACAACCAGCAGTTTTGATATTCTGCGGAGCAACCAAAAGTGTAACTTAGTTGCTATAAAAAATCGTTATGGAATTTGGACGCGTTCCTGAATCAGAACTGGACAATATAGATTTTACTTTACCTAAGGATCCCGCTTTTAATAAAGAAGTATTGAAAGGGAAAAAGATAAAACACCCCAAAGTATATCTCGGTTGCGCCAAATGAGGACGTACAGAATGGGTAGGTAAGATCTATCCGCTCAAAACAAAAGAAAAAGATTTCCTGGATCATTATGTAAAACATTATAATAGTATTGAACTGAATGCCACGCATTATAAAATATATGGTGAAACAGGTGTTGCCAAATGGGCGGCCAAGGCAGGTGACAAAGAATTTATGTTTTGTCCTAAAATGTACCAGGGAGTTACGCATCGTGGCAGTTTGCTGAATAAAGATTTTATAACGAATGAATTCCTCCGCGGCATTGTTGCTTTTAAAGAACATCTCGGTCCGGTGTTTGTGCAGTTGAGTGATGCATTTTCTCCCAAACGAAAAGAAGAAGTATATACGTTTCTCCGTTCGCTTCCTACAGACATGCAGTTTTTTTTAGAAGTGCGCCATCCGGGTTGGTTTGCCAAAAAAGATATTTGTGAAGAGTTGATGGACACACTGCGTGAAATTAATATGGGTATTGTTATAACCGATACGGCGGGGAGAAGAGATTGTGCGCATATGTACCTGACGGTACCCAAAGCGTTTATCCGTTATGTGGGTAACAGTCTTCATCCAACAGATTTTACACGGGTAGACGATTGGATAGACCGTATGAAACACTGGCTGGATAAGGGTATTGAAGAACTCTATTTTTTTATGCATATGCATGATGAGGCAAAATCTCCGGAGTTAACGGTGTATATGGTTGATAAGATGAATGCAGCTTGTGGATTGAAACTTACCAAACCAAAATTTATTGATCCGCTGCCACCCGATCTGTTTGGTGGTTAATAAATATCAGCGGGCATATATTTTTGCATTAGCCGTAAACTGGGCATCAGTTGCTCTTGAGTCGGTAAAGGTTTCTATTTTGATATGGGTATTATCGATCATCTGAACAATCATCAGACCTAACTGATTTGGATTTTGATTGGTGCCGCCTGCGCTATATAACTGGTAAGCCACTTTTCCGGTAGCTACACCAACCTGAGAAGGTAAAGGTGCACCCGCACCAATCGTCCATTTGCCTACCATACCAATGGTGCCACCGATAGATACGAGTACAACAGATGGATGTTGTATATCAAATGCAAAAGACAATTCTTTATCCCATCCGTCTGGATTATTCATATAAAAAACAGGACCGTCTAAGAACCAGTTACCTGTTAGCTTTCCTGGTATGTCAATATCCACACGGCCATCTTTATCAGTACCTTCTCTGTCAACCAAAGGATAGAGCTGTGTTTTTAATGCATCGGTGAAATACTGGAATGGCTTTCCGCAATAGGTTTCTTGCCAGCCATATCTTTTTGGGTTGGCATACCCCGTTAAGGTTAGTGTTTCATCAATAACGCCCAAATCAATACTGCTGCCTAAGCCCGTGGTACCTATTTTTTGTCCGGCAGTTATACTGCTGCCTTCTTTGAGGGAAGGATCGGGAACAACATGGTCAAAGTAGTAACTGAATTTTTCATTTACACGAAACCACACTTTACTTTCCTGTATACCCTGTACAGGTACCCATAATATTTTCTCCACTTTACCGGATGTTAATGCATATACGGGAAGTGTTGTTGCACCACCCGGAAGATCGCACCAGAAATATACATGATCTGTTGGGATGGTATGTCCAACTGGCTGGAGCCATCCTAAGGATAAAAGAAATTTGATCCTGGAAACATCAACAGGCGAATAGAGAAATTTACTGGCTTCATTAGGGCCTGTATACGTATTGCCGGGGGAGCTGCCTCCACCGCTTTTGTTACAGCTAAAGCCAACAAATAGAAAAAGGCTGAGTACGATCCCTATTGCAATCCTGCTTTTCATACTATACAAGGTACATTTTATCAGGATATTGCTGCCCGAATGGCTTTTGGCAGATACTTATTTTATTTCGAATAATTCTTCCCAGCGGGTAGTATACCGGGGGCTACGCAGTTCCTGCCGCATTTTCCAGTCGCGGCTGGTGCCCGAGGACGCAAATTTTAAAACATCATTACGCATGGCAAAATTTACATTGTCCATCATGCTCATCAGTAAGCGGTGTTTGTTTTTTACAGGCGATACAAACAGGTTGCCCTGAATAGATTCATCGGGAACAATACCACTTAGCATTACGCCGGCTTTTTTGTAAATTCTGCCTTTTTCATATAGCTTGTCAACCAGTGCCACAGCAGGTTTAATCAGTTCAGGCGTAGAGGAAGTAGCCAATGGTAGTATCACGTAGCTGCTCATCGTGGGGCCATGCCTGAAGCGGCCTGTATGCGATTCTTCTTTTGGGACTACGAATACGGTAATGGTATTGGCCGCGCCATGTTGTCTCCGAAGTTTTTCTGCCGCGCGTGAGGTATAGGTAGCTACGGCTTCTTTAATATCTTTTAACGCGGTAACCGGCGAGCCGAACATGCGTGTGGTGGCTATCATTTTTTTAGTGATGAGTTCATTGCGCATTTGCATGCTTTCTATACCCCTGAGTTCGCGCAGAAGACGGGCACCCGTTACACCCCCTAAATATTTGTTGGCCCATGCAAGGTCTTTCAGGCTCAGGTCGTACGCGGTATGGATATTCCACCCCCGTAATTTTTCTGCGTATTGATGACCAATGCCCCAGATATCTTCTATAGCTGTTTTTTGAAGGGCCTGTTCAATTTTTCGGGGTGTGTCCAGTACCAGTACACAGTTGGTAGCTTCTTTATTTTTCTTGGATAAGCGATTGGCTACCTTACTTAAAACTTTTGTGGGTGCCACGCCGATGGATACTTTAATACCGGTCCATTGCTCCACGGTATTTTTCAGGTGCAGGGAGAAGGACGGTAATTCTTCTTTGGGAATATGTGAGAGATCAAGGAAGCATTCATCCACAGAATATACTTCCACACAATTTGGTGGCAGCAGCATACGCATGGTTTCCATTACGCGCCAACTCAGATCGCCATATAAATTATAGTTGGAAGAAAAAGTAGTTACGCCATATTTTTCAATCAGTGGTTTAGCCTTGAAGTAAGGGCCCGCCATTTCCACGCCAAGCGCTTTAGCTTCATCAGTACGTGATATGATGCAGCCATCGTTGTTGCTTAACACTACAACGGGCTTATTTTGCAGATGCGGCAAAAATAAACGCTCACAGGAGCAGTAAAAACTATTGCAATCAACAATGGCTCTCATACTCACCGCCCCCCTGAAGGGAGAATTTATCTCCATAATTTCATTTCAGCACCCGTAAGATCATTTCTCCATTGCTTTGCGCGCCGGAAGCGTAAAGGACCGGCATAATAAAACATATCTTTTTTCATACACGGATCTTTTTAATAAAGCATACTAATTCCCTCTTTAGGGGGTTTGGTGTATTGAATATATTACCACCCCCCACGCCGCATAGCTACTGAATTCTTCTACCTGTATATTTCCGTATTTTTTATTTTCCGCTACCAGGGTAACCCCTTTGATATGTGTTTGTAATCTTCTCACCAGCAGCTCTCCATTTAATATGGCTACAATAATTTTTCCGGCAACGGCTTTTATGCTTCGGTCAACAATCAGTACATCACCACTGTGGATACCCGCTTCGATCATGGCATCGCTGTTCATACGGAAAAAAAAAGTGGCGGGTTTGTTGCGGATCAGTTGTTCATTCAGGTCGATGCCGCGTTCCATATAATCATCGGCCGCCGCGCCGAAGCCGGTAGCATTGGCCGTGGGTACTTCCCACTGGTTAAATTTTTTGGTTCCTTTATAGGCGGCACCATACCACTGTTCTCCATCCATATAAATAAAATTTTATTATGCTAAATTATTTAGTAAATTTATACTAAAATAATTATCACTAAAATTTATTTTATGGAAACAGGAACCCTGTCAAACAAATCTTTCATGGCGGCGGCGGCAGGGGGTATGTATGAATACCTGCTGGTGGCCCATCCCGACGAAACCGTATATGCACAGGTGATGGCAGAGAAACAATTTTTTACCGCCCGGTTTCACACGCCTGTAGCGGTAAAAACAAAACCACATATTACGGTAGCTAATTTTTTGGCGATGGAGCCAATGGAAGAAACCATTATCCGCTGGATGCATCGTGTAATCAGTACCAAAAGAATTTTTCGCGTAACGCTGGATCAATACGGTGCTTTCAGACCGCATACGATCTACCTGAAAGTGCAGAACCATCAACCCTTTCAGCAACTGGCAGGTGAACTGAAAGTGGTTGACCAGTATGTGCGCAGTTATGGCTGCCCGGAAATGAAACTGATCAGCAACCCGTACCTGACCATTGCGCGGCGACTGGAGAAAACAACCTACCAGGAAGCGATGACCGTGTATGCAGAAAAATCTTTTCATGCAGCTTTTGATGTGAAAGAATTATTGCTGTTGAGAAGGCAGCACCAGTTTGATAGTTGTAAACAGGTGAATGTTTTCAGGTTACAGCCTTAACCCTCTACCGACTTCTTGCTAAAAACGTGGGGCACTGATTAATAATAATACTTCTACATGTCCGATATCCTTTCATCTTATGCCACCGCACAATACCTGCTGGTAATAGAACCGCATGAAGCATTATGCAATGAAATTAATCAGGTAAAAAAATACTTTGCAGATAGCTATGATTGTCCTGCCGCGGCAACAGGCAAGCCGAACCTCACGTTAGTTAGGTTTGAACAATATGAAATGATAGAACAGCGCATTGTACACCGTTTGCAATTGATGGTTACGGCACATGCTTCTTTTATGGTGGAACTGCATGATTTTGGCAGCTTTCCCACCCACAGCATTTTTGTAAAGGTGACTACCCAAACACAGATAGCGGAACTGGTAAAATCTTTTAGACCCCTTCAACATTTACTGAAAATAGATAAGGAGCGTAAACCTCATTTTATTACAGATCCTTTTATTACGATCGCACGTAAACTGCTGCCATGGCAATATGAAAAAGGCTGGCTTGAATTTAGTCATACGCATTTCAGCGGCCGCTTCGTGGCAGATTATGTATGGTTATTACGAAAAAGAGAAGGTGAAAAAAAATATGAGACGGTAAAGAAATTCAAGATGATGAATGTGAAGGAATGTATTACACAAGGGCAGCTATTTTAATTAAAATCTATCCACCCCGGCATCGCTTCGCTGGCCACCCCTCCCTGCTACGCAAGGAGGGGAAAGAATTTTGTTTCCCCTCCCTATAAAAGAGGGAGGGGTGGCC
>JBBRHM010000055.1:0-21169 GCA_038222655.1 Chitinophagales bacterium
TCCGGCTTTACTTGCTGGCCTGCAATATGGCAGCAGCAAATAATTTTAATCAAAAACAACAAACCGGCTCTTTTCATGCTACCTCTTTCCCTGCATTTTCGCGATAATTAAAATATGGCAATGGCAAAACTATTTGTATAAAATATAATAAACACGGCAGCATTGTCAATTACAAAAACTAAGAAATGTTTTTGCAGTTTGAATACTTTCATCAAAGGAAACGGGCTTGGTAATATAAGAAGTGGCCCCCAGTTTCATACATTTCTCCTTCTCGTTGGGATTAATAGATGTAGAATAAATAATGACGGGGAGGCTTTTAAAGCGGGGATCTTTTTTAATCCTATCCAGCGTTTCTGTTCCATTCATTACCGGCATATTTAAATCAAGTATGATTAATTTCAGTATGCGTACATCCTTATACAAACTATCCAGCATTTGTAAAGCATGTTCACCGTTTAGTGCAAAAGATATAACTCCTTCAACACCAATTGTGTTTAATGCATCCTCCATCATCCACCTGTCATCGGGGTCATCGTCTATCATAAGAATTTGATAATCGTTCATATTAAATAAGCACTACTTTTTTTAAATGGGTAAATGAATAAAAAATGTGGCGCCTTCCGATGGTTTCGATTCTGCCCATATCTTACCATTATGCAGTTCCACTATTTTACGGCAGATAGCAAGACCAAGTCCGGTGCCTTCATATATTTCCCGGCTATGTAAGCGCTGAAAAAGTGTAAATATCTGTGGAAGGTATTGCTCCTCAAAGCCAATTCCATTATCCCTAAAGGAGAGTTCATAATACTCCCCGGTTATTTTACTGGTAATATGAATAACCGGTGATACTTCTGCTTTACTATATTTCAGGGCATTATTGAGAATATTAGTAAACAACTGTCGCATCATCCGTTCATCACCATCTACCGAAGGAAGCTGATTGATATGAATCTGCGCTTTTTTTTCTGTTACGAGCATTTCCAAATCCAGTTTAACCGTATTTGCCAGTTCATTTAAATCAATCTGGCGGTAATTTATTTCTGATTTATTTATTTGTGAAAAGGTAAGCAAATCATGAATCAATATACGCATACGCAATGCAGAAGCGTGCATAATGGTTAAATATTCAACGCCTTTACTATCGAATGAAGGGGCGTACTTTCCCAACAGGCTATCACTATAAAACAAAAGTTTACGAACAGGTTCCTGAAGATCATGGGAAGCGATAAAAGCAAATTGCTGCAACTCCTGGTTACTGCGGTTTAGTTCTTCAATAACCGTTTCCATGGCCACTTGCTGTTCCTTCAGTTCTGATTGGGTTTGTTTGAGCTCCGCATTATCTTTCAGTGTTTCCTCGAATATTTTTTGTTTGTGAATATCTACAATATAGCCGATCCAGTTTTCCAGTTCATCGTTTTCATTTTTAAAAGAAGTAAATGATACCTCATGCCACAGGTAATCGCCACTTATACTATTTTTAATGCGAGACTGGATCTTGATGGAATGGGTGTTTTTATTAATCCCTTTTTTGAAATGCAAATTAAATAACTCATAATCTTCTTCATGCACCACATTCTTCCAGCCACCGGCATTTAATCTTTCAATACTATAGCCTGTTAATTTTGACAGCCATTCATTGGCGTAAATAATCTGTCCTGAAAAATCCAGTGAAAAAATAATCAGGGGCAATGAATTGGTCAGTGTTCTGTATTGTGATTCACTTTTCTTAACTTTTTCGGAAAGTTCTTGTAGCTGATCATTTTTTCTTCTTAATTCTTCATAGGGAGATACGAGAGGCTCATTGCGGAAATGATTACGCCATTCATCCAGTTTCAGAATATCTATTCTGAATGATGGCGAGATATAGTAATAAAGTTCAATGGAGGTTTCATAGTCTTGCGTACTAACCTTATAATTATTAACCAGGCGTTTGGCATATTCCAATCCTTTTTTAACTTTTTCAGCGGAAAGGTTTGGCGCTTTTAACCGGGCAATGATATTTTTTTCACGTGGCTCATTTTCCACACAGAGTACCAGGCTACCATTTCTGCCTCCCTCAATAATAATACGTGAAACTTCTGAAACAGCAGTGGCAAAAGTAGTTTGTGCCGATAGGGAAAGACCCGAAAGTTCAGCGAGCCGCATACTTCGCTTATGTGCAAGAATAAGGTCCATCTCATTTTCAAGCGTAACGCTTGCAATGTCATTAATCTGCCCCATGCTGGATATCTCTTTAAATATATAATCCTCTTTAAACCTTACTTCTGCTACCTGATGTAAAGTATCAGTGGTCTTCTATCAAAAGAAGGAAAAAAGTTAACCAAAATAAAGCTATTTTGTTCAAAACGAAATGGAAGATAGATAAGAGATTGGATGCCGATTTTCAGGAAAGATTCAATTTGCAAACCGCAACAGACATATCGTCTGTATGCCTTGCATAATCTTTTAGAATAGCTGCAGCAAGGATGGAGGGATCATAGCGGAGAATGGCCGGATAACGGGTAGTATCCCATTTGGACTTAATGCCATCGCTGCACATAATCATATGCTGCCCCTGTTCGTAAGTAAACTCACGTTCTTTTAACGTGTTCGGCATATTTAGACCTATAATACCATTATATGACATATATCCGTTAGCAGAATCCAGACTGTTTATTTTAGTTTGAATATTACCAATACCGCATATATTCCATTTTCGTTCGTCAAATCGAAATATGGCTGCAGTTCCTACCAGGCCACGTGTTTTTCTTACCTCACTATTAATAAAACGGACTACTTCAACCGAACTTCTTTCCGTACATTTTTTAAAAGCTTCAATGGCCGTTACTACAGCCAATTCTGCTTCCGGGCCATGGCCCAATCCATCTCCTGAAAAAAGCCGGATCTCTTTATTGGTTACTATAGAACAAAATCCATCACCACAAGCCTTTTCATTTGTCTTTGGCAGAATAACTGAGCGAATTTCTGTAGAAGTTTCATTTTTATGAACCGTATGTTCAGATTCAAAAAGGCGGCATAGAATAATAGTTCCCCAGTTTTTGAGCGAGTATACCTGGAAAACATCTGAAAGCCGTTTCATGGCACCCAGTCCCTGCCCTAATGAATTTTTTGTGGAGACCCCGTCGGCCACCATTCGTGTCACATCTGTCATGCCCACCCCATTGTCAATAGAAAGGAGTTCTATTCCCTTTTTGTTTTCTTCATTCACCACTTTCACTAATAGCTGGCCACCTCCTCCGTGTTTAACAAGATTACTGACTATCTCTGACACAACGATATCTATTTCCCCTACTTTCTTATCATTCAAACCTGCACCCACAGCCAGCAAGTGAATTTCCTTTTTTAAAATGGCAAAGTAACTGCGGTCATTTGCATTAAAACTTACATGTATCCTGTTATCCATTCTTCCACTTTGTAAGTGTTATCGTGGTACCTTCCCCAACAACACTTTTAATATCAAATTCATTTACCAATCGCTTTGCACCGGGCAACCCCACACCCAGACTTTTTCCTGTAGAATAGCCATCTTTCATGGCTAAAGAAATATCCTGAATACCTGGTCCTTTATCCTGAAAGGTTAAACGGATTCCATTGTTTCTTTCTTCGCTGATCACCTCAATAATCGTCATACCGCCGCCTCCATACTTCAGCATATTACGCACCATTTCGCTGGCTGCGGTAATAAGTTTAGTCTGGTTAACCAAACTCATTCCTATCTTTACAGCATACTCTCTAACACGATTGCGATAGGGAACTACATCCTGCTCCAATACAATATTCATAGTATCTTTATTCAGTACTATCTTCATCGTCTGTACTTTCATCGTCCTGCGACCCAATTTTTTTCCTTAGCAGTTCCATTCCCTTTTCTACATTAAGAGCGGTACTTACTCCATCTAAATTCAATCCTAATTCAATTAAGGTAATAGCAACAGCCGGCTGCATGCCTACCACAACGGTTTCGGCATCCATAATTTTTGACATGCTTCCGATATTTCCCAATATCCTGCCCATAAATGAATCGACTATGGTAAGTGCAGATATATCAATTAATACCCCTTTCGCTTCTGTTTTGTACACCATTTGTACAAGATCGGCTTCGAGATTTGTTGCCAGCCTGTCGTATAAATCTATTTGAATGGTAACCAACAGTAAATTACCCATTCGCAGTATTGGAATCCGATCCATGTTCTTTTGCTTATTTTTTTTCTTTCAATGTTTTCTTAACTTCTAAGTTGAGGAGTCCAAAAGAATATCGCAAGGCGCTTGCCAGCGTAGCTTTTGTAACAATATTAGAGAGATCAATACCCAAATGCACCACGGTTTGTGCTATCTCAGGCCGAATGCCACTAATAATACATTCTGCTCCCATCAATCTGGTAGCAGCCACTGTTTTCATCAGGTGTTGTGCCACGAGTGAGTCAACAGCCGGAACGCCGGAAATGTCCAGTATAGCAATGGTGCAGCCACTTTCAACTATTTCCTGTAACAGGTTTTCCATTACCACCTGTGTTCGGGAACTATCCAGTGTTCCGATAATAGGAAGCGCAAGAATTCCATCCCATACCCGAATTACCGGTGTGGAAATTTCTGTTATTTCATCGGTCTGCCGCAGGATCACTTCTTCTCTTCCTTTGATAAAAGTTTCAAAAGTCATAACCCCCATTGTATCCATCAGCTTATTCACTTTCGTACTTGCCTCATACAGAAAAGCGGGATCGCTTTTATATTCGTCGGCTAATGCCTGTATCAATGCATCCTTCAAACTAAATACATATACACCGGTTTCCCTGGGTGTAAAACCCTGGCGCGCACGGGAAATGGAAATGCCTGATAATAGTTCGTTTACCTCATCGAATTCTGGTCCGTATACATCTTCCATATTATTATCCGAAAGATTCTTTAAGAGCGCATCCAACAGCTCAGTGGATTGCTCCCTTAATGCTTCATTACTCATCAGATCTTCACGAAGTGTTGCATTTAATAGTTGTCTTGTCATCCAGTCCTCCAGAATCTGCTTTTTCTTCTTTTGGAGCAGTTTTGCTATGTCTTTGGTCATTTTTTAGCTTTATTTTTTTTAAATGTACCCATTTATTGCCTATACACAAAAATTGTTCATGTGTCAAGAGAAAATTGCTAAGAGGTAAGCGGGGCTGCGATTCTATCGGTTTGTGCGGGGTCCTGACAATAATCAATTAATCAGCCATTTGAAAACTTCAGCGGCTAATAGGAATGATTATTATCAGGGCATGTAGCAGCGGTTAAACAGAACGCTAACGGTGACGATTTGCCGGGATCGCAAACAGGGTAGCCTCCTTTATCCAATTTTAAAAAATACATCGCGCCTTGCTATTTTATTTTTTTCCATTGTACCTTACAGTAAACTATCTGCTATGCAAAAAATATTTTTCTGTTTACTGGTATGTATTGCCAGCAACAGTTTCTCTCAAAAAACCATTAGCATTAAATGCGGTAAATTATTAGATGTAAGAACCGGCCAGGTTAGTGCTAATCAAACCCTGTTTATCCGGGGCAATAAAATAGAAAGTATCGGTAAAGAAATGCAGGCTGATTCGGTAATTGACCTGTCTGACTATTTTGTATTACCAGGACTGATCGATTGCCATACCCATATTCTTTTACAGGGAGATATTACCAGTGAAGAGTATGATGTTCAGTTACTCAAAGAGTCCAGTGCCTACAGAACTATCCGCGCTGTGCGCAGTTGCGAAACGGCTTTGCAAAATGGGTTTACTACTTTGCGCGACCTGGGAACAGAAGGCGCTGGTTTTGCAGATGTGGATATAAAAAAAGCAATCAACAAAGGCGATATGAATGGTCCGCGTTTATTTGTATCCACTCTCGCCATCAATACAACGGGGCATTACCCCATCAAAACATCTGAGTATTCGTGGGAGCTTAACATGCCCAAAGGTGTGCAGGAAATTACCGGCGCCGATGAAGCCAGAAAAGCCGTTCGCCAGCAGATAGAACATGGTGCCGATTGGATAAAGATTTATGCAGACAGAAGTTATTATAAAATAGCGGATGGCAGTTACCGGGCCCTGCCCAATTTTACCACAGATGAAATTACTGCGATAGGTGATGAAGTATTACGCAGCAGGAAAAAACTGGCGGCACATGCCATGACGAGAGATGGTATTTTAGCTGCTATTAATGCGGGGGCCAAAACCATTGAACATGGAAGTGGCATGGATGAAGAGTGCATGAAATTAATGGCGGCAAAAGGAATTTTCTGGTGCCCAACTATTTTTGTAAATGATTATGTTTCTGAAGGAAGGGCCAAAGCAGGAAGCCCGATTAATTTATATTTTAAACAATCCATACCTGATATTTTTAAGCGCGCCATGAGTGCAGGTGTGAAGCTTGCTTATGGAACTGATATTGGCGGTTATGACTGGAAATTACCGCAGGCTAAAGACTTTGAATATTTTGTTGATTGGGGATTAACACCCATACAGGCCATTCAGACAGCCACTATAACTGCTGCGCAGTTATTAGAACAGGAGGGAAATATTGGGGAGATAAAACCCGGCGCATTCGCAGATATTATTGCGGTAAAAACAGATCCCACCAAAGATGTAAAAGTTTTGCAGCAGGTAAAATGGGTAATGAAGGATGGAGTGGTGTATAAAACGGAGAAAAAATAAAAGTCGTTTTATGCAACATTGTTTATGCTCTTCTCATAAACAATTCTCCCTTTTACCATAGTCATACTAATCGTAATGTTTTCATCAAAGATGAGTATATCGGCATCTTTACCTTTTTGAAGTGATCCTTTTTTATCACTGATGCCCATTATTCTTGCAGGTGTTTCCGTAATCATCTGGATAGTGTCTGTTAGTGAAACACCGGCTATCTGTATCATGGTTCTTACCAATCTGTCTGCAGTGGCTACGCTTCCGGCAAATGCTGTTCTGTCGGGCAGTTTGGCTACGCCGTCTTCCACAATTACCCGTAATCCGTTTTTCAAACCTCCCAGCATGCTTTCCCCCTCAGGCATTCCTGCTGCGCGCATGGCATCAGTTATTAATGCCGTGCGACCCGGGCCCTTAATTTTATACACCAGCTTTAATAAAGGTTCAGGCAAATGCGCACCATCGGCTATGATCTCAACATCCATGTCATCCAGTAAATAAGCAGATTCAACAACACCGGCATAGCGGTAGGCATTTCTTCTGGTTACGCCAGACATGGCCGAATAAAAATGAGTGGCCAGGGTATAGCCATTATGAAATGCTTTCAGCACTTCTTCATATACGGCGTCTGTATGCGCTATCGCAACCAACACGCCTTTAGAACGTACATATTTACCAAATTCAATAGCGCCCGTTAACTCAGGTGCAGCGCTCCAGCGTTTGATGGATGGATAATTTTCCAGAATTTCTCTGTATTCATCAGGATCGGGATTGCGAATGTATTTTGGATCCTGCGCACCTCTTTGGTTCATGGCAAAATAGGGACCTTCCAGGTGCATGCCTATAAAAGTGGCTCCGTTTTTATTATTCTTTTCGGCCACATCATAAGCCTTTAGTGTTAGCAGCAAGTCTTCCTTCTCGCTGGAAAGTGTAGTGGGTAACATAGCCGTTGTGCCATGCCTGGCGTGTATTTCAGCAATTTGCAGAAAAGCCTCTGGGGTACCATCCATAAAATCATGTCCTCCGCCGCCATGCACATGTATATCAATAAACCCCGGTGAAACAAATTGTCCGTTGGCATCCATTTCAAGGGCATCCGCAAAATCAAGATCGCCTTCTTCAACAGCTGTGATGATGCCATCGGTAATTAAAACCGTTCCCCCGGTAATGATCTTTCCGGGTACAATAACTTTTGCGTTGAAAATTTTTATTCGTTGTTGCATGCGCTTTTTTTAAGCTACCCATCTTCTTACCCGATGTCCGTATATAGCATAGAATACAAGATACAGATAACACGGTAAGAGAACCCAATAGGCTGTTCGCACTGTAAAGACGTCGGCCAAATATCCATAGAGTAAAGGCAGGATGGCATTTCCGCAGAGACCCATAATCATAAGAGAGGCGCCCACTTTCGTAAACTTGCCAAGCCCATCCAAAGCAAGGGGCCAGATGCCTGCCCACACTAATGAATTGGCCAAACCAAGTAACACCACAAACCAGATAGAGATATCCGCGGTATGTCCCATAAAATGAACTTCTCCTTTTGCAAAAATGATCAGTATCGTTAACAACGTGCCCAGCAGGGTACATACTCTTAGCGCAGTAACCTGGCTAATGTATTTTGGTATGGTGATGATTCCGAAAATATATCCGCAGATAGTAGCGCCCAGCGTATACGAAGGAAAGATCTTGGCCTCCATCAACGGTATCTGCATGGAGTTAGCATAACCAATAATAGTATCAATGGCAATTACCTGCGTGCCTACATGTAAAAAAATACCCAGCGCCCCCAAAACAAGGTGTGGAAAAGCCAGGATACTTTTTTTATCGCGATTGGTTTCAGCCAGCTTTTCGCTTTCGTGTTCGGTATCAATTTCGGGCAACGGCGAATAACGCACCAGCAATCCCAGTAATAACAATAGCGAACCCACACAGACATACGGAAGAATTACTCTTCTGATTAACTCGTCCAACCCTGTTGCTTTTTCACCTGCACTCATTCCGGCAAGCTGGGCAAACAGATCAGTATCGGTTGCTTTTAATATAACCGCAGCAAATAATAACGGAGCAAGAATGCCTGCGCCTTTATTAAAAATGCCCATAATACTGATACGCTGCGCCGCACTTTCTTTGGGACCCAGCACCGTGATGTAGGGATTGGCAGCCGTTTGTAAAATAGCAAGACCCGCACCTATAGTAAAGAGCCCGATTAAAAAGATCTCATAGGTTCTGGTTAAGGCTGCCGGTACAAAAATAAATGCGCCTATAGCCATTACCCAGAAACCCGTCATCATCCCTTTTTTAAATCCTGTTTTTTTTAAAAGATAGGAGGCAGGAACCGACATCACAAAATAAGAAATATAAAAAGCAAACGTAACCAGATAGGCTTTGAAATGCGATAGCTCGCAGGCTATTTTAAAATAAGGAATAAGAATAGCATTAACCCAGGAAACAAATCCAAAAATGAAGAACAGGGTACCAATGATAAAAATAGAAACAAGGGTTTGCTTTTTAGAAAGAGAACTTACTGTAACCGCAGCTGTTGGTGAATCTTTCATCGTAAGTATAATTATATGAATTGGGCATTAGCTAAAACAGCCTTCGATAAAAGTAAGGCAGATTCTCTGTCAAGATAATACGCACAGTTTTTATGCTCCCTCAGAATACTGGCCGGAAAAAGATGGCTCACCGGGTTTTCCAAACTGTTTCTCACGGCAGTTGCTTTTCTACTGTCGGGTACAGAACAGATGATTTGTTTTGAAAGCATGATCTGGTTTATAGACATACTGATGGCCCGCCTGGGCACTTCATTCATTGTAGGGAACCAGCCTTCGTTCAGTTGTTGTTTGCGGCAGGCTTCATCCAGTTCTACGATAATATAGGGATCATGTGTTTCGAAATTAGCAGGCGGATCATTAAAAGCAAGGTGACCGTTTTCGCCAATGCCCACTAAGGCAATGTCTATAGGGTAACGGGAAATCAGCTCTCCCAGCCGATTACATTCCGCAACAGGATCCAGTTCACCATTAATCAAATGCACAGATTGCAATGCCTGTACTTTATTAATAAACCGTTCCTGTAAATATTTACGAAAACTTGCTTTGGAAGTAATGGGTATACCAATGTATTCATCCAGATGAAACATGGTCACTTTGCTCCAGTCAATTCCGGGTTCGGCGATTAACTGATTCAATGTTTCAAACTGGCTGGTACCGGTGGCCAGTATTATATTAACCGTTCCTTTTTCTGCCATCACTTTTTTAATGATGATTGATGCAGCCAATCCTGCGGCTTTGCCCAATGCTAACGGATCACGGGCTATAAAAATTTCTGGGATTGCAATAACACTCATACCCGTAAGAATATTTTTTTCTGGTAAAGAAAATTCAGGAAAAGCCATTTAATCAGTAGCACACAAATGGTCAATACCAATACATTGTAAGGCGCCCCCACCCAATCAATCAACCATTGAAAAAATCCATTGGTTGTATATCGCCAGTTAATGAATTTTCCGGAAATATAAATCAGAATAGAATTCATTCCGATCACTTTAAAAAAGAAGGCCCATTTTTTATATCCCAGCACATCAATGATAAAATAAAAAAGAGACAAGAGCAGCAGGCTTAGCCCGGTGGTATGCATTACAAAAGAGCTCGACCACATATTTTTGTTGATGGGAAAATCGAGATTCCACAGTTGCGCAATTATCAATGAAACGATACCGCAAGCAGCGAGCATACCCGCTTTCTTTTTTTTACTGATAGCGGGTTTCTTTAAATATATGCTGGTAATTATGCCAGCAAGCGCTGTACTTACAGCAGGAATATTATTGAAGAAGCCCACCGTATCATGTATACCCAGCGATAGTTTTCCGGGCAGAATACTTCGATCCACATAGGAAGCAAAATTTCCTTCCATGCTAAGATCTCCCGGCGGGAACCCTGGTGCCGAAGTAAATTTTAATATCAGCCAATATCCGATCAGTAAACCCGCAAACCATATAATCTGCGCACGCTCTTTGGCATATATAAATAGAATGTTGGCCAGCATATAAGCAATACCAATTCGCCCCAGCACACTGGAAAAACGAATATCTGACAAGGGCCGTAACTGTAAACCGTTATTATACACAATACCCAGCAGCACAAGAATCAAACCCCGTTTGATCACGCGCAGCATTACCTGTTTTTTTGTTTTGCCTTCTGCCAATGATCGTCCTATGGAATAAGGTGTAGATACACCGGCAAGAAACAGGAATAGTGGAAAAATCAAATCATATACATGAAAGCCGTTCCATGCCGGATGCGTGAACTGGGTGGAGATGGATTCCCAAAAAGGAGAATGGGTTATTTTGGCCAGTTCATGAAATATTTCTTCGGCACCGATAATCCAGAACATATCGAAACCCCGCAACGCATCCAATGAATACAATCGCTGATCAGTTGTTGCATTTATTTCGCGGGTTTGCATGGGTTAGTTGGTTTAATGATACGCTATTTTTTACCTCTATTAAGGCCAAAGGCTTTGTTGATTTTATTTGCCATTAAAAGAGATTGGTCAACACCTTAATAACTTATACTTTCGGTTCCCAACCCGGCTGATACGTTCTGCTCCAGTATTTCAGGGCATCTGCATCATTAAGTATATGTCCGTTTTGTGGATCAACCTGTAAGGTACGCCCGGTACGTTGTGCTATATTTCCTAACTGTACAAGTAAGGTACTTTTATGACCGCTGAGAATATCGGATACAACCGGTGTTCCTTTTTTTATCCCGTCAAAAAAGTTTTGTATGTGATAAGCATCCAGTTCCTGAGCAGGGTCCGATAAATTACGTGCATCGATCACACGGTTATTCTTAACTTCTTTGATGAGGTTATTTTTCAGGTCATGAATTTTATAGGCATTCCCACTTTCGATTAACATGGATCCATTTTCTGCATAAAATATAACACCCACGCTATTGGCTTCCACATTTCTCCCATTACAACTCCTGCCTTCCCAGCTAATCATTGACTGGTTACCAAAACTAAGATTGATTACCTGTGTATCGGGTGTTTCCCAATCATCCTGGTAACGGTATCTTCCACCGGTAGAACTTACACTGGTTGGGTAATCAACCCCAAGTCCCCATCTTGCAAGGTCAACCATATGGGTTCCATTGTTAAGCGCTTCCCCTGTTCCCCAATGCCAGAACCAGTGCCAGTTATAATGAAGGATGTTATCATGAAAAGGCTTTCGGGGCGTAGGTCCCTGCCAGAGATCATAGTTTAGCCAGGATGGCACGGCTGTTTCTTTGCCTGTTCCAATAGATGGACGGTTATTGGTATACCATGTTTTTGCAAAATAAGGGCGGCCAATAACACCGGCATGTAATTCAGCAATGGCAGCGCTAACATTTGGCCAGGACCGTCGTTGATTGCCCATCTGTAAAACACGCTTGTATTTGGCGGCGGCTTTCACCACCATTTCGCCCTCGTTTGGATTATGGCTGCAGGGCTTCTCAAGGTAAACATGCTTTCCTGCTGCACAGGCTAAAATAGCCGCCGGTGCATGCCAGTGATCCGGCGCTGTAACCACCAGCACATCAACATTTTTATCCTCCAGTGCTTTTCTGAAATCGGGTGTGGCGGTTGGCTTTTTTTGCTGAATTTTTTCAATAGCATTGATGCAGGTATCTGCGGCCCGGGTATCTACATCACATACATGCAGCACTTCACAATTTTTCTGGCCTGCAAAATTTTTGCCTACCGCAAGCCCGCGGCTGTTAACACCCATACAGGCTACTGTTATCTTTTCATTGGCGCCCGAAATGTTTCTGTAGCTGCTGGCGGCAAAGCCCGGCAATATGCCGCCGAATGAAAAAGCCACGGCGCCGGCAGAAGTTTTTTTAATAAAATTTCTACGTGATGGATTCATAGGGATTTGTTTATTATGAAAAGATAGTTGTCAGTTGAATTCTTTTTTAAAGAGAAGGTCACATCTATAAACTATCTGCACTTGTTTCTAAACTATGCTCCTCCTATCTTAAAAAATTAGATCTGCCTTAACCGATGGCTGTTTTAGCTATATCGTAATGCCTTCTATACACATCCTGCAATAAAACTGATTTCCCGCCGAGGCGTTTGCTCTCATCAGCCGCTTCCATAAACGTGTATATCTCCAGTGTTTCTTCTGCGCTGACTGGTGAGGTGCCCGATTTAAAAAAACCAATGATCTGATCAAGCAGGTTATCATATCCTTTAAAGGGCCCCAATACCTGGTTGCCTTTTTCTCCATACACCGTCCCGCCATAATCATGTGTTCCGGTTCGGGTTCCGCGAAAGGTTCCTGTTCTTCCGTCTTGCCAGGTACCTACTACTACATCGGTATCATCAGAATGAACACGTACTAACTCTTTGCAGCCTTTACCCATAACGGTAAATAATATTTCAACGCCATGGATACCATACCAAAAAAGATCGGGGTGTGTTTTTTCCAGGGTAGCCGGACTAAACGTATCGGCACCCAATACTTTACCAATCCTGCCCTGCAATACTTCCTGTGCTGTTTCCATATAGCGAAGAGACGAGGATGAAAAAACGGGCACTTTGTATTTGCGCGCTGTTTCGTATATGGCAATAGCATCGCTAAGCGAAGCGGCAACGGGCTTGTCTATAAACAGGGGCTTGCCTGCTTTAATTACTGTAAGCGCCTGTGCAAGATGCGGACGGCCGTCATTTGTTTCCAGCAAAATAACATCTGATTTTTGAAGAAGTTCTTCAATGGAGTCCACAATGTCAACACCCAGTTTTTTTACTTCTTCTGTATAACCCGGAATTCTTTTTACGGATGATACGATATCGGCGCTGCCCCTGGGATACGCGGCCGTGATGGTAAAACCTTTATAGGCTGGTAAAGGGCTGGGGCCATTGAGCGCTTTGGTAAAAGCAACACTGTGTGAAGTATCCAACCCGATAATACCGATCCTTGTTTTTGTTTCTCCGGTTGTGGTAGCAAAAGATTTTAGGAGTGGGCCAAACAAACCAACACCTATTGCGGAGCCAGTTGTATAACGAATAAATTTTCGGCGGGGAAGATGTTTATGCATGGAAATGAAGGGGCGTTTAATCAGGTTTTAAATTACGAACAAGTGATCGGATTATGATAAACTTTTTTAATAAAAGGAAATGTTTCAGATGATTTCAAAAGTGTAAGCAGCTGGTGTTTCGCTTAAGCTGCCGCTTGTTGGTGAGTGGTGAGTGGTGAGTAGGCAGTAGTGAGTAAATAAAGATTGCAGCAAAACCTACTCACCACTGCCTACTCACTATTAACATGCTACCTATTCGGTGCTTACATTTTTCCTTTACACAATTATTTTTAAAAAAATAAAATCCTATCAAACTTTTCTCCTATTTTCAGCGTACATAAAAATCTTGTTCCATACAACACGGGTATGTCTATACGTGAGGAATGATTGATTTACATCTAAAGGTTTATCATAATTAATTTGCAGCATACAACCGCCATACTTGTTTTTGCCAGATCCGCCGCAGGTGAGCAGCTGCGCAAAAAATTGGATAAGCCCGGAAAACTGGCTATACATAACTTCTTGCTCAAACAAACCCTCACAACTGTTGAAGCAACAGGTATTCCTTATTACCTGGTAGATGAAACCCTGCAAAAAGGGGATACTTTCTCTACCCGTTTAAACAATGCATTTCAAGAGGTATTTAATCTTGGCTATGCGCATGTAATTGCAGTGGGGTCCGATTGTCCGCAACGCGGGTCACAAGATCTTCTTCTAAGCAGGCAACTTGTTGAACGCAATAATATTTGTTTGGGTCCGGATACACATGGTGGGGTGCATTTGCTGGGTTTATCAAAACAAATTTTTGAGGCTGGTATACTCAATGGCATCAGCTGGAATACAGCACGAGTGTTTAAACAACTCACCCGCTTCCTCAAAAAAGAAAACATACAGCATCAACCTATTTCCGTTTATGCTGATATCAATAGCTCTGCAGATCTGCTGACGATATTGAACAACAGGTTCACAGAAAAATCATTGCAGCAAATACTGCAACAGCTATTGTCTTATTTTATCAAACAACGGTCTTTTGTACAACCATTTTACCAGCCTTCTTTTTTAAGCACCTCAGATCTCCTAAGGGGACCACCCACTATGCTGCCTTCCTTTTTGTAGCAACGCAGTCAACTGCCTATTCCCGCATTTATCCAGATTAAAATTGCTTATGAAATTTTTTAAGCCATTGTGTACATTGCTTTTTTTATTAGTCTGCTCTGTTTCTTATAGCCAGGTTACCAGTTCAGGCATCAAGGGTTATATTATTACTCCGCGTGGTGAGAAACTTTCGGGTGCCGCCATTTTTGCTATGCATGATCTTACCGGAGAAAAATATACCACCACCGCACAAAGCAGTGGCAGCTATTTAATACCTAACATGAAAAGTGGGGGGCCTTACACCATCACCTGTTCCTTCACGGGTTTTGGTAATGATACGCTTCGGAATATTTATCTATCACTGGGTACTTTTTATGTACATGATTTTGAAATGCTGTCTGTAACGAGGCAGATAGGGGAAGTAACCGTTTCAGCTACACGCAGTAACCTGTTTAACCGTAAGAGAAATGGCGCTGCCACTAATATTACGAAAGAACAATTGGCACAATTACCCACACTATCAAGAAGCCTGCAGGATTTTACCAAACTATCGCCGCAGGCCAATGGCAACAGTTTTGCGGGTACCAACTATCGGTATAATAACCTTAGCATTGATGGCGCTGCCTTAAATGATGCATTCGGATTTACTGAACCCGCGAGTGGAGCGGGTGGTTCGCAAGCTACTGGTACGCCAGGCAGCCTGGCCCGCACACAACCCATTAGCCTGGAGAGTGTACAGGAAGTACAGGTAGCCGTATCGCCCTTTACGGTTACTGCTGGTAATTTTACAGGGGGCAGTATTAATGCGGTTACCAGAAGTGGTACTAACCAAACGCAGGGCTCTGTTTTTTTTAGTGGGCGCAACCAGGTGCTTACCGGTAAAAGCGCTGATGCGGCACGCACACCCATAGAAAATTTTTACGATTATCAGGCAGGCTTACGAATCGGTGGCGCTTTGAAAAAGAATACATTATTTTATTTTCTTTCCGCAGAGTCTGGTAGACGAAAAGAACCTGTATTATTTGCTCCCGGCACTAAAGATGCCGCCGTACCATATGATGTAGCCAAAGCCATTGCCGATACCCTATTTGCCCGGTATCAGTATAAGAGTGGTTCCTATGGTGATGTTTTTGTTGAAACCCGGAGCGATAAATTTTTTGGCAGACTCGACTGGAATATTAATGAGAAACATAAAATACAGTTACGCAATAATTATGTTTCTGCATTTGGTGATTATCTGGAAAGAGGCGCCAATGCACTTAATTATGAAAGCCAGGGATACCGCCACATTAGTAAAACCAACAGTACCGTGTTGGAACTGAAAAGTAATTTCTCCAATAAACTTTCCAATAACCTGATCATTGGCTACACGGTAGTAAATGACCGGCGCGATATTAGAGGAGAATTGTTTCCCCATATAGAAATCACTTACAACACAGCCAATACAATTTTCGCGGGCGCTTACAGGGAAGCCGCTATTTACGGACTAACCCTTAAAACAACAGAGATTACCGATAACCTTGTTTTTTACCGTAACAAACATACCATTACGCTCGGAACGCATAATGAGATATACTCCATCGATTACCGTTTTCTAACTGCCTGGAACGGTCGCTGGGCTTATAGTAGTCCGGCCAGTTTCTTTGCCTCTAAACCTTCACGGATCAGGGGCGTATACCATATCGGTGATAACAGTTATGATTTTAATAAAGCGGCATCTTCTGCCAGTTTTCATGTTTTATTACTTAGCCAATACCTGCAGGATGAATGGACGGTAAGTAAAAATTTTAATCTTACCGCAGGCATTCGTTTTGATATTACGGTGCAGCCGGATGTGGAACAACCGAATTCGAAAGTAACCGGTATACCTGCTTTTGCACAATACCAGAATAAAACAAATGCGCAGCCCCAACTGGCTCCACGGATTGGTTTTAACTGGGACTTACTGGGTAATAGAAATTTACAACTGCGTGGTGGGGCCGGCATCTTCAATGGCCGCCTGCCCTTTAACTGGCTTGCCTATCCCTATTATAATGATGGAAAAAAATATGGCAATGTTGATTACAGACCGGGCGGTTCGACAGTACCCCTAAACAGCGACCTTTCACAAATTGCGGCATCCTATCAACCCAATTTAACAGAGATTAACCTGCTTGATAATAATTTCAAATTGCCACAGGTATTTCGTGCCAGCCTCGGCGTTGATTATAAAACAGCGAACAACTGGACCTTCACACTCGAAGCCATTTATACAAAAACCATACGGGATGTATTATACAAAACCATCAACCTGAAAGATTCTTCCGCTACCCTCAGTGGCAGTGGTGATAACAGAACCGTATTCCTCGGAAGTGGTAACCAACAGAAAATTGGTAGCGGGTTTACCAACGTATTTCTCCTCACCAATACTTCGCAGGGATACAAGTATCAGTTGTCTGGAACTGTATCGCGGAGCTTTAAAAACAACATGAGTTTTACAGCCTCCTATACGTATGGCCTGTCGAAAGACATTGCCAATGGCGCACGCAACTCACCCCAGGCCAACTGGGAGTTTAATCAAACCATCCTTCCCAATGATCCAAAACTTACTTTTTCCAATGCAGATCTCAGGCACCGTTTCCTCGGTGTATTTCAAAAACAGTTTACCTGGAAAAAAGCGGCACAAACATCCATCGCTCTTGTATATACCCTGCAATCAGGCAGCCCCTACTCCTATGTTTATATAGGCGACATTAATCGCGACGGCTCACCTAATAATGATCTTATTTATATTCCGGTCTCTCAATCAGATGCCAATCTTACCGATATCAAAGATGCCAGTGGTGCTATCACGGTAAGTGCCGCACAACAATGGGCAGACCTGTCGGCTTATATTCAAAACGACAAATACCTCCGCAACAGAATGGGCGCTTATGCAGAACGAAATGGTGCCAGAACGCCGTGGAACCAGGAGCTGGACATGAAATTGAGTCACCGTATTCCTTTAAAAAATAACGGCCGCAACATAGAGGTATCATTGGATATATTCAATTTGTCCAACCTCATTTCACGCAATTGGGGTAAACAATATTTTGTACCCAACCTTTTAAACGGCAATTATCAATTGCTCAGTTTACAATCGATCAATGGTTCTAACAAGCCCTTACTGATTTTCAACAACCCCGCTTCCACACCGTGGCAGGTTGATCCCATTACATCCAGGGCGCAGGGGCAAATTAGTGTACGTTATAATTTTTAGAGAGATGATACCAGTACTGCTATTAGCTGTTTTATTAGTAACCTATTCCAATGGCGGGAACGACAATTTTAAAGGTGTAGCAACCTTATGGGGAAGCGGCACGTTAAATTACAGGCAGTCGCTATTGCTTGCAACCATCACCACTTTTGCGGGATCTCTCTGTTCTTTTTTTTTCGCCGCATCACTCGTTAAAAATTTTTCAGGAAAAGGATTGGTACCTGATGAAATCACCGGCTCCATACAATATATTTTTGCAGTAGCGCTCGGGGCGGGACTAACTGTTTTACTAGCCACCAAAACAGGATTTCCGATATCCACCACGCATAGCCTGGTAGGAGCACTGGTGGGTGCGGGTTTGATAGCATCGGGCAATCACGTAAATTTTGAAAAGCTGGGAAAAGTTTTTTTTCTACCCCTCATATTAAGCCCGGTACTGGCCATTGTTATCAGCATGTTGTCGTGGCTTCTTCTCCGTAAGCTGCTTACACAGTCAACCCGTTCACTTACTGTGGCACATTGTGCTACGGCAGGTATTGTAAGTTTTGCCAGGGGATTGAACGATACCCCTAAATTGGTTTCTCTTTTACTGGTCTGTCATTTATTTTCACTGCCCGTTAATTTTTTACTGCTATCCATCGTTATGGCTATTGGCGGATGGATGAATGCAAAAAAAGTTGCCGACACCCTTAGCAACAAAATCACAACACTTAGCCATGCACAGGGATTCAGCGCAAATTTTATTACCGGTATCCTGGTAATCATTGCCAGCCTGTATGGATTGCCTGTTTCCACCACCCATGTTTCTGTAGGAAGTATTTATGGAATGGGACTGATAAGTGGCGAAGCCAATTCAAAAGAAATCAGTAAAATAGGTTTATCCTGGTTGCTTACCTTACCTGTTGCAGCTATAATTGCCGCCATAGTATTTATAATAGTGCGGTATTTTGGTGGATGAGGCATGATGCTTTGCTTGAAAACATTCTGCGTAATAAATAGAACTCCATAGTAAACCCTCGGATGATTAGGGCAAATGGATGCACTGTATTTTTTACTTTCGGATACGAAATATTATGCTACTACCTTTAACTGGAGGATTAGCCACATGCCTATTAATAAATACGCTTATGGACATACACAAGATCAAACTTCTTTTCCCTGGTCTCGAAGAAGATTTATATAAAGATATCATTACCCATGGCTCTATTAAAAAAGTAAAAGCAGGAGAAACTTTATTGCGGGTAGGGCAAACTATCCGCTCCACCATGCTTATTGTAGATGGGCTTATTAAGTTATACAGGGAAGATGAAGAAGGAAAAGAGTTTTTTATTTACCACCTCCATGCAGGTCAGGCCTGTTCACTCTCTTTGGTATGTGCCGCTAAACAGGAAACGAGTGAAGTACTGGCAAAGGCATTAACGGATTCAATCATTTTAAGTATTCCATTGGAATATATGGACAAATGGATGCAACAATACAAAAGCTGGTACCAGTTTGTTATAGCATCCTATAGAAATCGTTTTGAAGAATTATTGAAAACAATTGATGCCATTGCCTTTTCCAACATGGACGAGCGGTTAGCTTTTTACCTGACGAACCAGGTTGCCAAATTGGGACCTACTTTAAAAATGACACATCAGGATATTGCTAATGATCTTAATTCTTCCAGAGAAGTCATCAGCCGCTTATTAAAAAAAATGGAACTAAAAAACTGGCTCATTATTCATAGAAACGCTATTGAATGGATTAAAAAAGAGGGGGCTATGTGACTAATATCACCCCATTTCTTTGCCTAAGACTGCAACTTTGCAATTATTATAAAGGTCATGGGATATATAGCAGCATTATTCATTGGTATTTCATTGGGCCTAATTGGAGGTGGTGGTTCTATATTGACTGTACCGGTACTGGTTTATTTATTTACTGTTAACCCTCTTCTGGCCACTTCCTACTCGCTCTTTATAGTAGGCGCTACCAGTTTTGTGGGGGCCATCAATAACTATCGCAAAAAGCTGGTGAAAATAAAAATTGCCTTGTTATTTG
Source organism: Chitinophagales bacterium (assembly GCA_038222655.1). Lineage (GTDB taxonomy): Bacteria > Bacteroidota > Bacteroidia > Chitinophagales > Chitinophagaceae > Sediminibacterium. The sequence goes on from JBBRHM010000055.1 coordinate 20,100, forward strand.
GAGCATCATCCATTACTACAGTTTTCATTACCAGAAAATTTCTTCTCCCATTTATTCCGGATAAACTTTTTACTATAAGAGGTTTTACAGTCAGTCATTCCTTTTTTACGATGGTATTATTTGCTGCATTAATGCTACTGGCGGCAAGTGCAATGATTCGTAACGGGAACAATCATATACATAAAAAAACAGGTGAACAAGCCAAAGCTAATTTGCCAAAGCTTTTGGCGTATGGTGTGGCGGTAGGGCTTGTAACCGGTTTGTTAGGGGCCGGTGGCGGGTTTCTGTTAATTCCTACCCTGGTACTTTTTGTGGGCCTTTCTATGAAAGAAGCAGTAGGCACTTCTTTACTTATTATCGCTTTAAACTCTTTACTAGGATTTATGGGTGATATAGGTCACTTTATTTTTGACTGGCCTTTTTTAATAACCATTACAGCTATCGCCATCGCAGGTATTTTTATGGGTGACTTTCTAAGTAAAAAAATAAACGGCGAAAAGTTAAAGAAAGCTTTCGGATGGTTTGTATTGATTATGGGTCTGTCTATTTTGATAAAAGAATTATTTTTTAACAGCTGATGTGATAAATGTCACCAATTAAAAATCGGATAGAATTTATTTTTGTATAACACTTATAAAAACATCCTTGCAAATGATAGAATTTATAAAACAGCCATGGCCCTGGTATATTTCCGGCCCACTGATAGGGTTGATGGTACCCTTACTTTTAATTGTAGGAAATAAAACATTCGGCATCTCTTCCTCCCTTCGCCATATTTGTGCCGCCTGCATCCCTTCAAAAATTCCCTTCTTCAGCTACGACTGGAAGAAAGAAGCCTGGAACATGTTTTTAGTAACAGGCATTCTTGTGGGTGGTTTTATAGCGGCAACTTTTTTTATGAATAATCAGCCGGTTCACGTAAATGCAAAATTGGTTCAGGAGTTAGCAGGCTATGGCATTACTGACTATCATTCATTGGTTCCGGGAGAGCTCTTTAACATGCATCAATTATTCACCCTTAAAGGATTTATATTAATCGTGGTGGGCGGTTTTTTAGTAGGCTTTGGTAC
>JBBRHM010000056.1:0-21035 GCA_038222655.1 Chitinophagales bacterium
CAGCAGTTGTCAGGTAATAATTATCGCAACTGATTTCTTCGCTGGCAGGATCCGCATTCATATTGGTTGTATAATCCAGGACAGCTTGCAGATCGGTAAAAGAGGAGGGAGCCACTAATCGCTTATCCGATTTTTCGTCTAAATATTTGGTACAAGATCCTGCTACCAGTATGACCAGTATTGCAGGGATTATTTTTTTAAGGAAGTTATATTTTAGCATACAATTTATTTTTTGTTTTAAAAATTAGCTTTTACACCGAATGAAATATTCCTTGAAGCGGGCAGGGAACTATTGGAATAATCGGGATCAATTTTATAAGGATTGGCCCGCCAGATAATTCCGACATTGTTGAAATTGGAAAAGAACTCCAGGCTAGTGAAGGGAAGCCCTCTTATCTCTTGCCTGCTTAGGTTATAGCTGAGGCTGATGTATTGCAAACGGATATAATCTCCTTTAGCGACCAGTATTTCTGAACCCGTATAAAAATTATCGCGATTACTGCTGGATGGATAGATCAAAGAAGGAACATTGGTGATCAGTTCATCACCCGGTTTTTGCCAGCGGTTGCTGATATCTGCTGTTCCCTGTCTGCCTGAGAATAGATTGTTATAATTAATCGAAGACTGCTGGAAATAATTTCCGAATTTATAGGTCAACCGGAAAGTCAGCGATAGATTTTTATAGGTCAGCGTATTCCCAAGAGAACCATACAGGGTAGGGAAAGCGGGTCCACGATACACCAGGTCGGAAATTAATGTGTTGCTTCCCAGAAGAGACGTATAGTCTTTGCTGACCTGTCCCTGGTAATAGCCCTGTGGATCACCAGTATTCGGGTCCAAACCGGCCCATCGATAAGCATATACCGCGTACACCGGATTTCCCTGAACGGCTGAGATACTGGTACCACCGTTGACAAAATTACTTCCCTGCTTAGTGGGTAAAAAATAATCGACCACCTTATCTCTATACAGGTTCAGGTTAAGATTTGTGATCCAGCCAACAACCCCGGTGGTATTGATGCTGTTAATTGTTATGTCCAGACCACTTGCCCGGATACTAGCAACATTGCGGGTCAGGAAATTAGTAGAGACACCGGTATAATCCACGGCCGCGTTACCTAACAGATCGGTTGCCTTTTTACTAAAATATTCCACACTTCCGGAAATGCGTTTATTCTTTGTTCCAAAGTCAAGACCGATATTTAGTGTACCAACTTTTTCCCATCGCAGACCCGGATTGGCATACTGGTCAATTCTAGCGGCGGGCGCCTGGGTATAAGGAGAATTGAGGCCAAAAGCCAGGGTCGTTAGTGCTGAGCGGCCAAGGTCAACATTACCGCTATAGCCATAGGTAGCCCTTAGTTTAAGATAGGGTACAAACTTGCTATGATAAAATGTTTCCTTTGAAATATTCCAACCGACTCCTGCTGACCATAAGGGACTCCACTTGTTATTTGTATTGACACCAAAGAGGTTGGAAGCATCCCTGCGGCTACTGGCAGAGATTGTGTATTTACCTTTGAAGGTATACGCTGCATTATTAAAGAAAGAAACAAAACGGTTTAGTTTTTCGCTGTATCCATTTCCAGTGTTGATAAAGGAGTTAAAACCTGTAATAAAATTAGGATAGGCCGTACTGTAGTCCACATTTCCAAAACTGAGTATGTCATCATTGTAACCATAATTGCGAAAACTGGTGGCCGTGGATTTTGTCTGACGGACTTCTGCTCCCGCGATAACAGATAATTCGTGTTCACCTTTCTGTATATGATAATTAATCTGTCCGCGCAGGCTGTTGGATCCAATCAGTCCATTGCTGTTATCGATAACCGATCCTTTGGGGACCTTATAAGTAACGACGCCGGTTGCTCTGTTTAGCTGACTAAACGTATTAACGGCATCTCTGGCCAGGTAAGATTGCGGATCATTCAGAGCTTTTCCTGTGCTGGTTTGCGCCTCATACTGGTATTTAATATCTGCAGACAAATTTTGATTGTATTTATAACTAATACCAAAATTTGCCAAAAGGTCCTGTGAAATTCCCAGACTATTAACGTGTGTAAAGTCAGTCAACGGGTAATAATTCCAGTCCAATAATTTTCCGCCACCAGCAGTATCCAGGTAAGGTTGTCGGTAGGTCCTGATAACAGGCAGTGCGTTACCATTGGCATCGGCCAGTTGCGTGTAAGGTGGAATACGTCCGTTGGTGGTACTGATATCAAAGTATCCGGGTCCACCTGACTGATTCCTTGTTTGCGTATAAGTCAGGTTCGCTGTGAACTGGATCTGGCGGGTTAATTTAAAGGTATTATTGCTTCTTAGGGAAAGCCTTTCATAGCGATCGGATTGCTGCCCAAGGTTCTTATCCAACCCAGCAGAAAGCATCCAGGCCAGGTTTTGCGTGCCTCCCTGCATACTCAATGCATATTGCTGATTTACTCCCTTTCGGTACAGGTATTTACTAAAATCATTGCGCACATCCAGGTTACGTAAGGCATTGATTCTTGCATCTGCCTCAGCAGTAGATAGTGATCCGTTTGCTTTTGCAGCCAATAATTCCACGACAGAAGATAAAGGAGGTCTTGTGCTAGAACTGAGCTGGCTGTTATAAAATCCTTTGCTATATAAAAATTGTTCAACATCAATAAAATCTGAAGCACTGATCGTATTTAAATAAAACAGGTTGGGTTTATCAGTCAGACTGATGGAAGAACTGAAGACAGTTTTAATGGGTTGGTTAAACTGCCCTTTTTTGGTGGTGATCACAATAACCCCATTGCCCGCCCGGGTTCCCCAGATAGAAGCAGCAGCCGCGTCTTTTAGCAGGGTGATCGTTTCCACATCATTTGGATTTATATTATTGAGATCACCTTCATAAGGAAAATTATCCAGGATGATTAGGGGTGCTTTGGGTCCCTGAATAGTGCTTAAACCACGAACCAGAATATTGGTATTACCCGATCCTCCGGTTTTGCGGTCAAAAAATACACCATTGGCAATTGACTCCAGCCTGCTTAATACAGTGGTAGTTGTTTGCTGGTTAAACAACCGGTTGTCTATTTTCTCAAAGGAGCCCGTAACCCTTTCTTTGGGAATGTCCTGATAACCTGTGCTAACAGTGACTTCACTTAGGATATTACTTGTTTCTTCCAGTTGTACAATGATGGGGGAAATTAATTGTTCCTTTACAACGATTTCTGTGTTTTGATAATTCAGGTGCGAACACAAAAGGGTATCAATCTTTTTTCTCAAGTTGATCCGAAAATTTCCGTTGACACCTGAGAGGGTTTTGGTGCCACTATTTTTTAATTGAATGGATACCCCGGGAATTCCCATACCCGTATTGGCGGAAAGAATTTTACCTGTCAGTTTTATGTCTACTGTTTGTGCGGCAAGGTATTCTAAAGGAAACAGCAGGATAGCTATATATAATACTAATCTCATAATTTTTTTGCGTTAGTAGATGAGGTAATAAAAAACTGTTCTACAGTTCTTTTTTCAATTGTAATATGTAAACCATATTTGGCAAGAACCTGTTGTAACTCGGGCAGGGAGAGCTCTTTTTTGTCAGGCAAACCCAAATCAATGTTATAGGTGATTTGGGTTTCATTTACCACGGGGAGGTCAAGTCTGTTGTTTAAATAGAGCGATAGGGTACTGAGAGGGCCATTAATTAATTCTTTATCAAAAGGATCGAATATATGATTGACAGACTTGCCGCCTTTTGTTTTGGCGAGGAGCGAGGCACTGCTATCCGCCGTGAGCACGTAACAATCTGTTGGCTCTTTAATATAGATGCCTGAAAGACCAAAATATCTCAGCAGGTCCTGCTGCATATATTCATAGGCTTTAGATAATGGAACCGGAGGGATCGCCAGTTCATAACAATAACTGTTTTTAATTACCCAGTCCATGTCATTGTCCTTGTATTGAATGTTAACTGGAACGGATTTAGAAATCACTATTCTTCGGATGGGCAAGTCAACCTGGTAAGCCTGCTTCAACAAAAAAAGCAAAGGGCTATTGGTGATACTGATGCGTGTTACCAGGCCGGCGCTGTCCCGTTTAATAAATGAACCGCTTCCGATTCCCCTTGCGTACTCTGTGATAAGGCTGCGGAAAGTAAAATGGTCGGGCCCACCATTATTATTTAAGAACAGTGGTTGCTTTGCATTAAATGAGCGGTTATCAACCTTGGTAATAAATCCAGGCTTTTCACCCTTCAGCAGGGCGGCGACATTTTGCTCTGAGACAGCTTCACTACCTGTAATTCCTAGAATATGGAATGAGGCATCCAGCCATACATAATGGGGTACAAAATCATGGGGAAAGAACTGATCAAATACCGTATCTATTGCCAGAGAAGGTAAATTCAGATTGTTACCTGATGGGCCCTTTAATTTCGTTAAGATGTTTTGAATATTAGGTACGGTATCTCCCGTGCTTCTGGTATTGATCAGTAGTACCTTGAATAGACCGGGATAAATGTCCTGCAATTGATCCAGTTTCCCAAAATTTCCTATACAGGCACTGCACCAGCTTGCCCAGAAGTCCAGCAACAAAAGAGGCGATCTGATATCAGAAAGTTTTGAAAGATTCGCGGTAGAATGAACCAGGTTATTAAAATGGATGTCCGGTACCTTATCGCCAACAGACAGTGGCTTGATTTTCTGAGCAGCAATGGAGGATAGGCATATAATTGCCAGTAGGCAAAATAATAATTTCATTTAACAGAAAAGTTTACAGTTTAAAAAAGGGTGGGAATGAGTGGGCGAGGGATTAGATTATACTGGGTTCTTAGGTTTTTTGGCGAAATTGGTTTTGAGCAAAACCAGGCTTTTGCCCTGCAATAAGAAAAAACACTTCAATGATAATAAACCGACAGTGAAAGACCTTGGGGGGTAGGTCTTTTGGTCATGAATACAACACTGCCGGAATAGGGGGGTAAGAAAAAATGATTCTAAAAGAGTTGGGTAAAGGAAAGTGCCTCCCTGGTACCCCAATAAAAGTAGGGATAAACAAGGAGTGGGGCTCATTCTTTCATTACTGAGGCGTGAGAAAATGTCCCAATAATCAAATGAGCACCCACTCCTAATAAGGTTGTAATATTTATGGATTCGCTGTCTCATGTTGCAGTTTCTCACGCTGGCAGTAATGAGACCTATCAAAATCCGATCTAAGATAATAAGAAAAAATGAACATTACGGTGTACCGTAACAAAACATTTATAAAATTCTTGTTCTTTTCATAATGATTCAGGGCAAAGAAGACCTATTAATTCGATTAAAGTTTGGAATTGTATTTTCAATGTTCCTGGAGGAAGCTAAAAGCAAAAAAGAGGCCGTTCAAGATAAAAAAAGTCTTAAGGGTTTAAATACTTCTTTTGGGGAATTATCAAGCCATACTGGATTACGCGCAGCAACCTTAACAGATATTTTTTCTGGAAGATCAAATCCAAAAGCAACTTCAGTTATTCTAATTTTAGAATCATTTGGCAAATCCTTTGAGGAGTTTGGTAAATATTTTGACAATATTAGTAATGAGGATATTAAAAAATTTAAGGATAAAATAAAAGAAGCGAAAATTAATCGAATAAATAAGAAAGAAAATACTCCCCTAAAAAAGAAAGTTAGATAATATTTTTATTTTAAATGATTTGATTCAAAATCATTTAAATTGATACGAAGGAGGAAATTTTTTCTTTGCATATTTTCTCGACAATTCCTTTCATCGATTCCACGCGTTTTATTAAAATGGTAAGTTCGTTTTTAGTAATTACATAGTCGTCCTTATATCTTGCATCTATATATCCTCTTTTTAATAAATCAAATAGACTTTTATCTTCTTTGCTTGTTTCGATAGGGAATATTAAAAATAATTCCTCTGAGATATGCTTTGCATGTTTTCTCAATTTTAATAAGTTATGAGTCTTAGGTTTATATCCTGTAAAAACCAGTAAGGATGCATAATAAAAGCTTTCAGTCGCTTGGTGCAATTCAAAAGCTGCTTTGTTATAGCTATTTCTTGTAAAAGCGTTATTTGTATCTATACAAAACTCAATGCCTCTTTTAAACCAAATGTCAAAATATCTTTGTGCAATGTCTTTTTCTTCTGTAGATGTTAATTCCTTAGGCTCAGCAAAATCAACAAGATCCGTATCATACAGCAGTACACCTTCTTTCACAATATCCGTAAAAAAATACTGTCCAAATTCCAGTCCTTCATTTATATAATCAATCTCGTGTATCTGCAGATTAATTGGTTGTTTAAAATGTTGCGTCCGGGAATTGATAATATCTTCGAGTTCATAATCCTTAACAGTATTTTCGTAGGTCACTACCAGGAAATCAAAGTCGCTGATGTATTCATATAAAATGCCGTCCTTCCCAGTATACCTATGCTCCACATACCTACCTTTCGCATAGCTGCCAAACAGGATGATTTTTTCAGGAGCCACAACTTCTTTGATAATATCCACTATCTCCAAAATCTGGTTACGCTTGCTCTGGGGAAGGTGGTTTAGGGATGTTCTCATTGTACGTGAAAATACAAAGGAATGTGGAAATGAAAAACTCAATAATATACCTATTCATTTTTAGAACATAATCGATGATTAAGCGGATTTATTACATCAATCGTCAGCAATGACTTCGCCTTGAATTCCCAGGTCAGCATGTCAAAACTCTATTCTTTACTCATGCTGTCTTCGGTAATATCCTGTTTCTATTGCTATGATATACCTAATGGTAAAAAATATTAATTAACTCAACCAGATTCTTAAAGGCTGCTAAATTTGGGTTCGCATAAAATTAACCATCACTCGTGCTAGTATTTTTGAAACAGGGGTTTTTACCCCTGTTTTACTATTTCAAAATCATATACATTGCTGCGAACTAACGGCAGTGCCGATATTTATTCTTTAAAAAAATTAAACAAAATGAAAAAAATTCTCTTTGCATTCATTCTAACAGTTGTATCGGTAAATTTATTTGCCGCTAACGCAATTTCGGCCAACCGTACTTCTGTGAATAGTCTTTTAACAGTAAAAACAAAACCTACAGTCACTAAAAAAATGTTCGTCGCACTAACGGTAGATTTTACATTATCTTGTGGAACGCTCACTGGTGCTCAATATACCTGCAATGGTTGCAGCCAAAGCACCATTGAATCAGATTTAAATTATTACGCCGCGTATTACGAAGCTTCTTTTTGCGGAACTTCCGGGCCCGGTAGCTGGTGTATACAATAAGTAATCTTATGTCGGTTGTCGTTAGTTTAATAAATTATCAAGATGCTAAAACAAACTCTGCTACTTTTTACCCTTTGCCTGAATTTTGTATACGGACAGAAAAATGACACGGTAAAACTGATCGTGAACTATAGTTACCGTTTCATGCCGGACACTTCCAGCCGGGACGTTTTTGTAACGGAAAATACATTATTATTTGTGGGAAATACTTCCAGCCTTTACACAGGTTATGAAACTTACCTGTATGATTCTGCCTTACAGGCAAAAATAGAAGCAAGGAAAAATGGAATACTACATTCAAGTATCAATCCTGGAATAAACCTAAAAAATCCGTTGGCTTCTAAAGTAATAAAACAAAACAATGAAAATAAATTTTACACTGTTGAAAGATTTTACAAAGATTTCCTAGCCGAGGAAGTGATTGATAAAATCAACTGGACCATATATGGCGATACTAAGAAGATTGATGATTTTTTGTGTCAACGTGCGACTTGCCGTTTCAGGGGCCGTACTTACGAAGCGTGGTTTTCACCACAACTTCCGTTTGCCGATGGCCCATGGAAGCTCGGCCAATTGCCTGGTCTAATTTTGGATGCGCATGATAACAAGGGTGAAGTTTATTTTGGATTTAACGGATTTTTAAAAGTCTCGGACAAGACACCGCTAATACACTTGCCAGACAATACCATAAACGTGAGCCAGTCTGAGTTTAAAAACCTTAAACAAGCTTTTTTGGAAGACCCGGTTTCCTTTTTTGAAAACACCCCTGGATTGGTTAGCGGAACACTTTCAGGTGGTGTAATGCATGGCAGTGCGGTAGGCCAGATTAGACCCAAAAGAAAACTTAATAATAACAGGCTTGAATTGAAGGACTGATCTGCGTGAAACAACACCTCAAAATAGGATTGGTCATTTCTTTTTTCTTAGCCGTAGTGTCTGCTTTTGGCCAGCTTACAATTTCTGGAAATGTAAAAAATATTACTAATAACCCCATTCCTTCAGCGAGTATCACGCTCTCCAAATTAAATAGCAAGATAATTCTGGCTTTCGCTTTTAGTAATAAAGAAGGTAACTATACCATCCAATACAATAACGCAGGTTCAAAGGATACTTTCGAACTGAATGCTTTTGCAATGAATTATAGCATCTTTCATAAAGTTGTTTTTCCTGGGTCCCAATTGGTTGATATTAGGCTTTCTCCTCAGATAACAAGACTGCCGAACGTTACGGTTAAAAACACTCGCCCTGTTGTAAAACTTCAGGGAGACACCTTAAATTATGATGTCATTGCCTTCAGGAATCCCCAGGATCGCTCAATCGGGGACATTATCAGAAGATTGCCTGGAGTGGAATTGGATAATACCGGCAAAATAACCTACCAAGGGAAAGCTATTAGCAACCTTTATATAGATGGAGATAATCTATTAGATGACAAATATAATATCGCAACCCGGAGTATACCGGGCGATATGGTAGACAAAGTACAGATTCTAGAAAATCACCAACCTATCCGTGTCTTAAAAAATCTTGCTATTACGGACATTCCGGCAATTAACCTGGTATTGAAACCAGATGCTAGGATAAAACTTATTGGTGAAGGAAATGTCGCCATAGGAGATCGCGGAACATATGAGGCTATGGCCAATGCCCTATTATTAAAGAAACAGGTCAAATTTATCAATTATTTCAAATTAAATAATAACGGATCAGACCTCGCAGGTGATATTGTTTCGCAATTCCAACCAAAATTTGGGGCGGTACTAAATATGGAACTACTGAATATTAATAGTATTGGTAATCCCAATCTGGAAAAAAGAAGATATCTACAAAATACTACCGGTTTAGTCACCCTTAATAACCTCTTTAAACTGGAAAATGAAGTTCAATTGAAAATAAATGGGTATTACCTGTACGATAAGCAATACCAATATTATGAAGGAACTAACACGTATTATCTCCCTTTGGACACTATTCAATATGCTGAGAGCCAATATACTAATAGGAATAAAAATATTTTTAGAACGCAGTTCAACATTGACATAAACAAGAATAATTACTACCTTGACAATAAAACATTAATAGATAATATATCAAAGACTGGACAAGCTGAACTTAATGCCAATAAAAATATTACCCAGCAAATTAGTGGGTCCGTCACAACTATTCAAAATGAATTAAATTACAAAAAAGTACTGAAAAACAAACAGGTACTGGAAGGCTACTCTTATATTGGAAATATACAAAACCTGCAGACCTTAGACATTTTTCCGGGACTTTATCCTTCTCTGCTTAATGAAAATATTGCTTATAAACAAATTTCCCAGAACCTATATTCACCGACTTTTTATATAAATACCTATCTCAAGTACTACACTAGGAAAAAGAATATAGTTCAATCTTATGAGGCTGGGTTTGCAACGCAGGCCCAGCAATTAAATTCATCTATAAAAAGGGTACAACTTAATGATTCTGTAAGACTGGCCCCAGATAGTTTCAGAAACTTGTTGTCTGGTGTACATACAAAAATGTATATTGAGTCAAATTTTGATTGGATTGTCAACCATTGGCAAATAGGGTCTACTTTGATAGGCAGTTTCGAATCATTTCAATACGAAAACAATTTACATTTTCAAGATAAAAAACTTTATCGGTTTTTACCGATTACCCCGGCATTGAGAATCAAGTTTCAAATTGGACAGAAAAGTTTTATAACTGGCAATTATGAGCACACTCAAACCTTTGGAGGAATCAGGGATGTATATGAGGGGTATATATTAAATAATTATCGCAGTTTTTTTAACAATTATGGTCCGGTATTCAGGACCCATACAGACAGGTCAACCATAACCTATAATTATAGAAATACAGGAAAGCTCTTTTTTGTAAATGCAGGGGCTACCTATAACAAGGCAGACAATAATTCGATTAGCACGGATATTTTAAGTAACGAGGTCCAGCTCTCAACAAGAAAAGTAAGCGATCAGAACAAATCAAGCGCATTTATTATTTTTTTAGGCGCTAACAAATATTTTTCTAACTGGCATACAACTATTTCTCTAAAATCTTCATGGCAAAGAGGTGAGATTAACCTGATGCAAAATGGAAGTCTTCTTCATTTTATTTCTGATAATAGCACTTCCAATTTCTCTATCCGTTCCAGGATCATTTCCTGGCTGAATACGGAATATAATTGCTCCTACATATATTATGTCAGCAAACATTTAAATATCCAGGGTCGTCCATTTACTGATGCCCCATCTTCGTATCATATACAACAAAAATTAAATATTACAATTAACCCTAGTACTAATTATTTTATGAACTTGTCAGCGGAACAATATATAAACCAATCTACTGGTATGCCTGCTAATCATATATTATTTGCAGATTTCTCCTTTGTTCTAAAAATACCAGGCATTCACTCAGACTTTGAATTTTTCATTAATAATATAACGGGAAACAACATTTACCCGATAATTAATGTTTCAGAAAATAATATTTCTAAAACTATTTACACTATACGGCCAAGATCTGCTCTTTTAAAATACTCATTTCATTTTTAAACTACACTAAAGTAATTCACCGGCTTTTTTTAAATTTTATTCAATTCTAGCGGCAGATAAAAAAATGGCAAATGTCGTTGATTCATTAACAACAGATCAGCGCCTAAGTGACAACAATGTTAATCTTTAAAAATGGGTACATTTTAAGTAGAGCACATTTTAGTAGAAAGAATATTGGCTAAATGTTTTTTAGGAGGTTTTTGATATTTTTTGCCAATGGCTTTGATAGTATTACTTCCCATCCTGCCTTTGTATAAATACATTTTTTATGAATGGTTTTGTCATAGACTTCAATACCTTCTTCCGGGTTCTCAATTGCTTCCCGCTGGGTTGAAGTCATAACTGGTAATAGAGCGCCCCGATTCGTTGACCGTATAACAAAGATCGCAGAAGGTATTTCGGTTTTTGAGCCAACCATTAAGCTGCCATCGATATCTATTCTTACAGCTTCCTCCCCATTCACGGCAAATCTTATTGATCCTGACTGACTATAACTGAGTGAAGAAGTATTTATAAGTATCCCATTGGGATTCTTACTTTCAATAACAAGCGAACCAGGTAAGTAAAAATCAGATTGGCTTGTGGTTGACCACGTGCGGATATAGTTTGTAACCTCATTTTGTTTTATTGCCACGTATGCATTAGCGTTGTCAAAACCACTGCGGTTTTCTATCATTATTCCATTGCTATTATTTGCGGAAGTGAAATAGGCCTGTAGGGTGCCAGGTTGTTGAAGCTTGAGTGTCCTTACATCTGAAACAATAATTCCGGTGCTGGTACTGATGGTAGATGTGCTCCATAATTCTCCAGCAAGGGAAACCGAAGCGGCCTTTATAGCTATTGAAGTACCAAATGAGGTTGCGTAACCTAAATATCCGCCATGCTCATCAGTCCCCACGGCAAAAGAATTGCCAATTCCCTGATCTATTATAAAGGCTGCGCTTTTGTTGGTTGTTGCTAAATTTGCCGAAGTACTTAAAATAATTGCCGCCTGACTGTACTGGGTTGGGGCGATTTCCTTTAACCAAACACCCGTTCCGGTTCCCGTATATGAATTGGCATATACACCATAATGTTCAATGGAGGCCCCATTGCCTATCCATGCACTAAGGCAATTTTTTATTTCTGCACTTGTAGAGGTTGACTGAAGATTAAAAAGTAGCCCTCCATTAGTGGTAAGCTCATGATCGTCACAACGGTACCCTACAATATTACCACCTTTATAGACTGATTCAATCCTGGAAGTAATTCCAACATTTTCAGCTATTGTCAGCGATTTATTTTGAAAATTATTGATGTTAAGGGTTTTAAAATTTGTTACTGGGATTGCTTGAGTTAAACCGGGTTTTGTTTCAATCAAGTTTGAAATTGTGGATGTATTCAGTGCTAAACCTGCTATACTGGATATGTAAGCAAAAGCTTTCAGATCATTTGATACAGTTACTTGACAGCCTAATACATTTTCGGTTTGAAGGCTTGAAATCACATTTGTTCCCTTTAAATGTAAAGTTGCGGGTAGTGTAAACCTTCCATAAGCACCATTTGTCTGAGCTTCTAAGGAAGTGCTTGCAATTATAATGGTAAGTAGAATGATTCGTATATATTTCATATTAATTTCTTTATTGTTGTGGGTTTACTACAATTCTGAACTGAATGATATCCTGATTTATTTCTGGCTTAATTGTTAGTCTGTTTTTATTAAAAGCCGATTGAGATGCCATGACACCCTTGTTTACATTAACATATCCTAATTTTGTTAAACTTTCCCATATCTGGTTTCGATAAGTTTCGTCTTCTGCGCTGTTTGAAATGCAGTCTACAGAAATCTTGGCCTGTCTATCTGAAATGGTTTTTGTTATTAGGCTCAAATCGTTTTCGGTAACTTTTCTTTGTGATGCTTTGGTTGTGATGGTGACGTTATTTTTATTACCATTAATAATAACATTGCCCCTTCCACCTATAGATCCACCGATGTTATCTCTTCCTACACTGTTGTTATCCCCGCTTTTATCTAATTGTGTAAGAGTACTCTCTTTTGCTTTCGTTGCATGCAAAATAGGAAGTACAGTGATAATTGAATTGTTGCAATCTCCTTTAGGCCAAACTATCGTTAGCAAAAAAAGTGTGAGCAATGCTGCTGAATAAGTCAAAACAGCGAACAACGATTTTTTAAAAAAATTCTGGAAGTAAGGAAGTGCAAAGGTTGATACTGTAAATAATATCGATGCCACTAAATATTTAAAATATGGATTACATGAAATACCCGTCACATTGCTGAGGTTTACAAAAAAACCTAATACTGTTATAACGTTAGAAGCAATTGATAAGTAAAATATAATTTTGTGTGTATTATTTTGTTTCATTTCCTTTTCACGTTAGTTATTTCTTTTTTTGTTGAGACTTTTATTTTTTCTGTTCGAATTCAGAAAAATTATGTTCCGGATGAGCCATAAAGTTTGCTATAGCGTTTTTTGGTTCAGGATATCGTCCATTTTTAAATGGTGAAGGGAACTTCAAAGTTTTAAAGATGCTTCTTTTACCATAAGTAGCGAATACAAATTCGCCTAACTTATTTAATCTACTTGTACGACTGGGTTCTCGTTTTCAGCCGGGTTACCCATTATTCGTTTGGGATCTACCACCGGCAGAATAATCGTACCCAGCGATGTACCCTGTGTGCGGGAAAATATGATCCCGCGCACTGTTGAATAGGCAATACCAACGAGGGTGGCCATCAATACGAAATCGACTTCTGATTCTTCTACAGGCTCTGCCCGTTCTACAAAGTCTTCTAGGTTTTCTACGCGGAAAACAATCTCGTGGGTATAGGATCCCTTTATTCCTAACGGTTCATCCGTTTTTCCTAACGCTTCAATATCAATTTGCAATTCAAGCCCAACCAGTTTTTGTTCAAGATCAAGGCCATGACCCAGTAGAAAATTAAACGAATGGCTCTTAACATGGATAGGATCAATGCCAGGTGGTGATTCGATATTGCCCTTCAGCGTTTTCACGCTCAGCATGTGCATTTTCGTTGCGTCTATGATTCGGCCGTCTTTCATATCGCTTTTACTTCCTTTTCCAGTTCATTTTTCCACTTCATATTAATGAGTTTACCTGTATAGTTAATAGCAGCCTTCTGTGGTTCCTCCAGCTTTTCCATCTCAATTTTGGTACTGATTTTTTTGCCAGTTACAGGAACATGGATAAAACGTTGCGCTGGCGTACAGATAATGGCCGCTCCTAATGCTGCTTCCAACTTGGATAAAGACCGCAGTGTATAATTATGCATTCCTGCCAACCATTTACTTACTTCTGCTTCAGATTTTCCCAATTTATCCGCAAGGTCCTTTTGTTTCATTCCTTTATATTCCATCAACTGGTAGATATACTCAGCAATTTCCAGGGAACGGTCCACGAAGATCCTGCTGTCCTCGGGCATTCTGTTAATGGACTCCTGAAATTCTGGTATCTCTTCCGGTACCAGTGCTTTCTTTTTTCTTTCCATGTTTTACAGTTTACAGGATTAATTCATAATCATCATATATGATGATCTCTTTATTTTCTTCATCTATTTCAATATCGCGATCAACGATGGCCTGTGTTATTTTTTTTGACAGTTTTCTTGCCAGGTCAAAGTGTGGAAAACAATGCGGGCACTTATTGACTTTTAAAGCAGTTTTCCTATCGCCATTAAGCAGGATCACGATTGATGGACTTAGCCGGATACAATACAGTCGCAAACCATAAGCTCCCGTCAAATCAGATTCAAAATAATGATAGGGTGGTGGCAGCGCCTCAGCCGCGTCCTCAGACTTAAAGTGATGCGGGTGAGCCCCCAGTTTTTGCCCAATCCTTTGAATGTGTCGGTTTATTTCGCCCAGTTCAATAATACAATCATCCTTTTCGGCCATCCGCTTAATAAAATCCCGGAATTCAGTCAATGGTTTATGATCAATGTAAATGCTATAATACTGCACTTTCTCAAACCTAAGGGACGATATTGGTACTATGTCAATGATCAACTTAACTTATAAGTTAAGACAAACTTAGTGCCATTTTTCAATACTCCAACCTGAAATTTTTCAAAAGCTAAAAGAAACTGTGCAAATATCTGATTGTTAAGGAAATACAAATAGAGAAAGTATAGCAATGTAGTCATGTTGCAATATTCGGAAATATGTTTGAGACACTTTAGGGGTGAAAACCCCTGTTTTGATACTCTGGCCAAACTATGTTTTTAAGAAAATATAATAATTTGATTAACAATTCATTAAAGGGGTTTTCGCCCCTTTTTTTATATGATAATATTACCGTATTTGTGGCAACAATTGTTTTTGTTATGACTTTTAAGAAATCAGAAATGTTATACGATGATGGGGTCTATTACAAATGGCGAGCTTCCGCTGACCACGACAACCCTTATTATAAGAAAGGGTTGGATTGGTCCGAATTAAATAGAACCGAAGGATATGAAGTACTTTATTTTATCAATCATGTTGTAGAGAAATGGTCGTGGACTGGTACACCTGGAATTGCGGAATACAAAAAAATAGAGAAAATGATACGGTATTCAGTTCCTACTGGAATCAAAACACATATGCAAGTTGAAGACTGGATAAAGGCAAATTGGTAGCGGTCGTATAAATTTAGATTACAACACATCAAGACAAAATTATCGCAGGGTTGGGCAGTCACAACATGCATAACTGGGATGCATAAAAAAAATAATAATGACTTTATCTTTTTTTGAAGCAAATTTTTCCAAATAAGATGAATAACAAAATCACAAATCAAATTTTGATCTGCCAATTACATTTGATGATAGACAAGATTTCTCTGGCTTTTCGAATCCAGGATCATCCAATTAATTATTTTGATATTTAAATAATACAAGTTTCAGCGGAACTATCGGAAAAAAAAGAAATTAACAAAGCCAAAAAGAAAAGGAAAAGAAAGGATAGCATTCTGATAATTTGGCAAATAGTACAACTAGTTTTTGTTTCAAATATTTACCAAAATTTGCGGCTGATTACCGTAGGGAAACTTTCTGATGCCCGGCAGCTAATCACTGTTACACTTCAGGACAAACTATTTATGGCCATAAATTGCGGGATATTACTCCTTAATTGACCCAAAGAAAAACAAAAAAGGACGTCAAATATACGTTACATACTAGGGCGAAGCAAACACGGGCCCGGGCCTTACAAGCTCAAAACCGGAAACACTGAGTTCACGGTAGCAGGCATTTTGCGTGACGCTGAATATAATTACCATCCCACGGCGAAAAACAGGGATACTAAAATCAACATTAGAAAATGAAAAAGATAATTTTTATTGCGTTATTTAGCCTTGTAATTATGGGCTCTTTTGCAGCAAAAACTGGAAAGGCAACTGAAAAGGGTACCACAAAATATAAAACAGAATTATCTGGGCACCTAAGCTTAAAGAAAGCTACGGTATCAAATGTAACATTCCTTCTGGCGGACAGAACATATGCTACATCATGTGGCACCTGGACTGTTACGGGAACGGGTACTACCACAACTCAAGAGCAGAGTTTTTGTGACCAAGCTTGTGCTAATGGCTGGAGTACATGGCATTGGGATGGTACTACCTTAACTCAATAATTTTTTATTTTCATTATATTCAGGCAGGGTTTTTCTCTGCCTGAATATCTTAATCAATGGTTATGAAATACTGTTTACTATTTACATTACTTAGCATATGTACATATACTCAGGCGCAGACAAAAGACACTGCTTTACTTCGCGTAAAGTATAAGTTTATTCATATTTATGACACAACTAAACCTGAAAGCCCAGGGGAAGAAACCATGCAATTATATGTTGGAAAAAATGCAACTGAATTCAATAGTGCTGAATTTGAAGGAGAATATGCCCGCTACCATGCGGCCAGATGGCAGAATATAAGCCCTGATGGAACCATTAACAATGGGTCCAACTATCCAGCAAACTATATAAGAAAAAGTAAACTCTTTCAATATAGCTTCCCTCTTGAAAATAAAACCTATGCTGGTTACAATCTTGTCTATGAACTTTATTTTGTATATGAATTAGATTTGCCGAAAATTAAGTGGGATATACAAGAAGATACAAGGATGATACAAAATA
The DNA here is from genome assembly GCA_038222655.1 of Chitinophagales bacterium. Lineage (GTDB taxonomy): Bacteria > Bacteroidota > Bacteroidia > Chitinophagales > Chitinophagaceae > Sediminibacterium. The sequence continues at coordinate 16,947 of JBBRHM010000056.1, forward strand.
CGCTGTGCCAGAAAGCAACTGGGCTGGTTAAAGGTAGAGTATACGAAGCATGGTTTGCTCCGGGGCTACCTTTTTCAACGGGGCCTTGGAAGTTAAAAGGATTACCTGGATTAATATTGGAAGCAAGCGATATAAAACAACAGGTGAAATTTCAGTTCGTATCACTCGAAAATATTAGCACTCAGAATCACGTAATCCAATTACCCAAGAAAATTATTAAAACAACACGTGAAAAATATATGGCTTTGATGGCGGCAGTAAAAGAAAATCCATTTATTCTTGGAAAATTCAATGGAGTTTCAGATGAAACGGCAGATAGATTTTTAACAGATAATGAAGAATTGATAACCAAGCTAAAGTTGAAAAATAGTAAACAAACAGTTAATGTTTTAAATAATCCGGTAGAGTTGATTGATCAAGATAAATAAGATTACGTTTTTATTTGTTCAACACAAACTGGACAATTACTGAAGCAACAAAGATTTACAAAATATTCAATGCCCAAAAGCAATAGCTTTAGTAAAAGGCAGGATTTACCAATTCTGGTGTTGCACCTAAACTGCTTTTTTCTTTTGGGCTCTGGAAACTAAAGGATCTATCTGGGTTAAGACTGGAAGCATATGACACAAAAAAACTGGTAAAATCCGGTTTTGTTTCACTCGACGATGCGAAAAAAAAAGCGCGTAATACAATTGCCAAAAAAATCAATTGAACAACTCGAAATAAATTTAATTCGCTTATAGCGGCGATCAAATTTAATCCATGGGCCCTGGTTAAATTTAACGAGATCTCGGATGAAGTAGCGGACCGCTTCCTGAAAGACAATCAAGAAATGATGGCTAAGAAAAGGTTGAGTAACAGCCAGCTTCCCGGATTGTTATTAATAACCCTGTTGAACTTAGTGATCAATAATAGTAAATTGCATAGTGTAATTAAACGGAAAATCGGAATTTGAAAAATGTACAAAAAAATAGTCAGCTTATTGTTTGCTCTTTTTGCAGTTATTGTTTCTTATGGACAATGGGGCATATCGGGTATTGTAGCAGATGCAGGCAAACAACCGGCTGCTATGATTAACGTAGTACTGGTAAAAGCAGGTTCGGGTAATATTCTGTCATTTGCTGCTACCAATAAGAAAGGGGAATACTCATTATCTTATAAAGGAGGGTTTTTCAAAGACAGTTTTGCCGTACAGCTGCAGGCTTTTGGATTCGCCAGACAAAAAACCATTATCCTGTCGCTATCGCAACAGATAAATTTTACGACGTATCCCGAAACAACAGAATTGCCAAAAGTTTCTGTGCAAAGTAAACCCAAACCCCTCAGGGCTCAGGGAGATACGATTACATACAACGTAGAAAAATTTAGCAATCCTACAGATAGGGTGATTGGTGATGTCATTAAAAAGTTACCAGGTGTAGAAATGGATGTTAACGGCAAGATAACTTATCAAGGAAAACCGATCAGCAGATTCTATATTGATGGAGATAACCTGTTAGATGATAAATATAATATCGCCACTACCAGTGTTCCAAGCAATATGATTGTTTCGATTCAGGTACTGGATAAGCATCAACCTATTAAAGCATTGGAAAATGTACAGTATAATGAAGCCCCTGCGATGAATATCATTACCAAAGAATCAGCAAGAAAAAAACTGATTAATGATGGGAACGCGGCAATAGGCACGCCCAGCTTATATGATCTGACGTTAAATACGCTTTTCTTTAGTAAACGGATGAAGTTTATCAATTATTTAAAGCTAAATAATGCAGGTGTTGATCTGAACAAAGAAGTGATTTCACATAACACATCTGACAACCAAAAAAAAATAGATAATCAACCACCATCTGAACTGTTAAGTATTAATCAAGCTGGCTCGCCCGGGCTGGCCAAGAAAAGATACCTGTTTAACAATTCATCCTTACTTAACATAAATGATCTTGTTAACCTGTCAAGTGGCATTCAATTAAGGATCAATGCATATTATTTAAATGACAAACAATACCAAACTTACCGTCGTGCCACTAGCTTTTATTTGCCATCAGATACCATTCGTTATGTAGAAGATCAAAATAGCAGGTATTCTGCCAATACCTTGCGGACACAGATGAACCTTAACATCAATAACAACGGGTATTATCTTAACAATACCTTGGTACTTGAAAACCAGGTTAATGAGGGCCGAGCAAGTCTTATTTCAAACGCCAGCACACAAATCAATCAGCATATAAGCGGTAGTAATACAAATTTTTCCAATGAGTTTAATATAATAAAAGTACTGGCTAATAAGCGTGTAATTGAACTATACAGTTATTTAGAAAATGATACCCATCCGCAAACACTGTCCATTGAGCCGGGTCTTTATAACAACCTTGTTAACCAGGGGAAAGATTATAACGGCTTTAATCAGCAGGTAAGTATCCCCGGTTTTTTTACAACCAGTTATTTTACACTAAGAAAAAAATATGGCATATTTACCAATACAAGCCAGATAGGTTTCAGTTCCCATTCGCAGCGACTATTATCTAATATCCAGAATTTTCAGACCGATGGAAGCATACATCAATTGACGGATAGTTTCTCCAACCATGTATACTGGCAGCGTTATAAATTATATGCGCAACAGGAATTTGAGTTCAAATCAGACCGTTTACAAATCAGTTTTTCTTTCCCGTTTAATTATCAGCAAATTAGTTATCATGACCCGCTGCATGCTAAATCAGACAGCTCCGCACATCTTATTCCTTTTAACCCCTCGTTTCAGCTAAGGCTATTATCTGGTAGGGAAAACTCGATTATTTTTTCTACATTTTTTGATAACAGTCTTGCCAGAATTGATGACGTATCCAAGGGATTTATCTTCACGAATTATCGGAATATATATTCACATGATGCCCTCTTCAGACAACTCAGGAATAAGGGAGGCTCATTGAGTTATTTTTTTAAGAAAACTATTGATGGTCTTTTTGCAAATTTTAGCGTTTTATATATTAATCTACAAAAAAATGTATTAGAAAATACATTTATCTCAAACAGTATACAACAAACCGGATCAATATATTATGATAATAATGCTTCTTACCAGTCATTTTCAGCAAGTATCAACAAATACATTTTTAACTGGAAAACTGATATCAAATTAGGTTTTCTGGCCAGCCAGCAATTGGCGGATCAATTGCAAAACGGGAAGCTTCTTCGCTTCAGGAACAACAGTTATAGTTATAAATTAAAGATCGATTCAAAATTGCCAGGAGGTATCTATGCATATTATACCGGTGTTATTACAAAAAGTAGCAATAAACAACTTGATAATAACGACATTCTATCAAATAGCCAGCCTAAGGCTACGCAATTTGAGCAGCAAATAGAATTGAGTATGGTGGTTACTAAACACTTTTATGTAAAAGTGAATGCGGACGATTATTATAATAGCTATCCAGGTGCTTCAAAAAATCATTTTATTTTTTTAGATGCCAATGCAACTATCCAGCTAAAAAAACTAAATTCTGATATACAACTCTTCGTCAATAACATCATTGGTAATAACGCCTATACCACTCTTAATTTATCATCAAATATTATTTCCGAAAACAGGTATAGTATCAGACCAAGAACAATTATGATAAAATTTAATTATCGGTTTTAATGAATACGAATAAAATGGACTATATAATAACCCCAGCAGACTACATACATTGCTGCCAATCCTGTATTCTAACCAAGCACCTATCCAAACAACAATGGTAATCCACCATACAATCCCAATCCAAATATAAACCCATTGGCCACAAGCGATTATTTGTATGAGTACTTATGCATTTAAAGGTCTTCAAGTCCGCCATAACGTTGACGCCACTTGTAAAATGCTGCAGTACTTACGCCTAGTTCTCTACAGAGATCTTCGGCTTTACGACCATTCTCATGTTCCTGAATAGCCTTTACAATGTATCCCTCCGTCCAACTACATCTTGCATGATCTATATTGATCCTTTAGTTTTGTTTTTTTGATTTCAAATTACAACATCATGGAACAAGAGCAAAGCAAACGTGCAAGACGCACATCATCAGAGATAAAAAATCTGTTAG
>JBBRHM010000057.1:0-21025 GCA_038222655.1 Chitinophagales bacterium
TGGCAGTTAAAAAGCACAAAAGCATTAAAGTCAAGGAACATAACCTTAACCCTTTACACAGAACAAACGGCTAATCTTGACGAATGGAAAAATAACCTCAACGCACTTAGTAAAAAACTGGATACTGATCATAATGCCAAGCAGGCTTCGCAAAACTGGTGGCATAAATTATGGCAGCGAAGCTACATCTATATCAACAGCGACGACTCAGGCAAAGATACTGCTGCCTGGCAATCGGGCCGCAACTATCAATTGTTCCGATATATGCTGGCTTGCAATGCCTTTGGTAGTTATCCTACAAAATTTAATGGAGGGTTATTTACGTACGATCCGATTTTCGTTAACCATGATTATGCATTTACACCCGATTTCCGGAATTGGGGCGGAAGTATTTTCACTGCACAAAATCAGCGATTGGTATATTATCCGATGCTTAAAAGTGGTGATTTTGATATAATGTTACCGGAATTTAATTTCTACCTGCGAATATTAAAAAACGCGAAATTAGCTACACATAAGTACTGGCCGCACAAGGGCGCGCGTTTTACCGAGCAGATCGACAATTTTGGATTATCGGATTTTGCTGAGTATGGCGCTAACCGCCCGAAAGATTTTGATCCTGGTGTGGATTATAATCCATGGCTGGAATATCATTGGGATTCGGTATTGGAATTTTGCTATATGATGCTGGAAACGGGTGAATACGGCGGCAAAGATGTTAAACCTTATTTGCCGTTCATTGAAAGCTGCCTTACTTTCTTCGACGAACATTACCGTTATCTTGCCGTAAAACGCGGTGCAAAAGAGCTGGACGGCAATGGAAACCTTATACTTTTCCCTGGTTCGGCAGGTGAAACATTTAAGATGGCGTATAATTCTACCTCCACCATTGCGGGGCTTACAACCGTTTTGCAAAAGCTACTGTCGTTGCCACCCGAAGATCTGGATAGTAGCACACGAGCCCAATTTAAAACCATGTTAAACCGAATTCCTCCCATTAGTTATCAATACATAAATGGGCATCAAACCATTGCCCCCGCGAAATCATGGGAGCGGATTAACAACGAAGAGAGCCCGCAATTATATCCGGTATTTCCTTACGGGATATTTGGGGTAGGTAACCCCAATTTAGATATTGCCATGAACACCTGGCAATACGATACACTCGCTATAAAATTTCGTAACTATATAGGTTGGAAAACGGATAATCTGTTCGCCGCCAGGTTGGGTCTACCCCAGGAGGCAGCCCGACTTACCTTTGATAAACTTAAAAATTCAGGCAGAAAATTCCCGGCGTTTTGGGGGCCAGGGTTCGACTGGGCACCTGATCATAATTGGGGCGGCTCTGGAATGGTAGGTCTGCAGGAAATGCTATTACAAACGGCCGGAAATAAAATATATCTTTTCCCGGCATGGCCAAAGGATTTGAATGTGCATTTTAAACTATATGCAACTGGTCAAACTATTGTAGAATGTAGTTTGAAGGACGGCAAGGTTCAATCACTAACAATAACACCACAAGCAAGGGAAAAGGACGTGGTAAATTGTTTAAATTGATTATTTTATTAGTTTTCGTTTAACCAGACACAAGGCAATAAAGGATGTATAATCTTTCTTGAATATTTTAAAGAAATTTATCCGATGAATAAACCCAAGGGATATTCTCCTGGATCCGCAATTGAGAACAAGTCTGTAAATATTGTAAATTATCTACTGGACCCCGGGTACACATTTTCACACATCAGCAAAAATGATAAAACACCTAACCATGACGGGCTGATCGATATTCTTAACGGGGAACATATTGTAACTGGAACCGTCCAGGTACAAGTTAAAACCTTTGACCATAGCCGGCCAATGAAGTTCAGTATGGACACATCTTTTATTCCCTTTTGCAAAGGAAACCTGCTACCCACAATCTTGTTGCTGGTAGATACCCGAAAGGAAGTCGTTTACTGGCGACATATTGATGAACAATTCATCAAAAAAAATCTTCGAACAAAAGCAAAAACCATCACAATTACTTTCACAAATGAACAGGTGATTAGCAGGGAAAACAGTAACTACATTGAAATCTGGCAGGACCTCTATTCTGCGAGATTACAACGACAATTTAATTATGAACTTCTGGAACAGGAAAAAGCGAGACTGGCAAAACAACTAAATGTTTTACAAAAATTAACGGACAGATCCTATCGCCAGTCGGACAAGCGATTCACAACGATCCACACTTTTCTTGATCAATATAATTACCTCCTGGATCATGACTTTACAACGGTCAAACAACTCTTGTATTGCGATGTATGGAAACTTGGTATCGCAATTCAGGATTACAGCCAAAATGAACTTAATTATACAAAATACCCCATATACCCTGATACGAATGATACATTGATCAAACTCATCGAGATGGATGGTCGTGAGCGCATTGATGAGGAGAGTATTGCTTATATAGGCATGAACGTGCTAAATGAAATGCAGCAGGATCCTCTACGATACGCTTACGACTGCATGGGGTCCGATACTATGCGTGTGATCAAGGATAAATACATCTCGTTGGCTCATCCGCATATAGCAATGGAAATGCTCATAGAGTTTATTGATGACTACTACCTGCTGCTTGGAGTCAGGGCGGGCTTACCGGCATATAACCTGAAAAAAATATTGATTGCCCTTAATAATTTCCTGCCTCTCGTATTAGAAGAACTCGGCTATCTAAACAGGAAGAAAAAAAAGCTTCATTCCAGTATTGACGCGATCATCTGGCCAACACCTTTCCCTATACTGCGCAAAGCGATTAAGAGAGCCCGCATTAGATTTGTCAAAAAACGGCCATACGGTCTAAATTATTCAATAGAATCCAATAACTATGACCTGACGCACATTGATCACTACCTCGCTCTTCTGCAAAGTAGCGGCACTAAAACAATTGACAGGCAGTATCCAATCATGACTATTTCCCGAAAGGGATACCTCGGAAGGGCACAGGAAAAAACCGTAGAAATTGTTCGTGCTTTTTTGGAAAGCATCTATCTGAACTTACCGGTTGTTTATGACCATATCATCCGAACCTATTTTCCATCCTTGTATGATACCCTGAAATATTATAGTGACTTTAATCGTCTGATCATCATATACGGGAAAGATTTCGAACCCCCGTTTGTAACTCATAGTGATTTTGAGATCATCCTGCTGACCTTACAAAATCTCGATAACCCTGGCGAAAAGTTGATACAGATTTTTGCCAAAGATGATCCTAAACTTCCTGTAACCAAGAGTGAAATGATGTTCCGTGAGTCGGAAATTATATTAAATACAAGTCGTTATAAAATGATAAATATGTCGACAAGTGGGGATGATTTTCTTTTTAGGGATAAGCCCGTTACTACCCTGGTATACGAGCTGCTTGAGAAGAGATTTGAAAAATATTTTAAGGATAAAAGCTAACTCAATATATACTAATCTGCATGATCCAGTTTATTACAGACGACAACCAAGTTATTCTTTCCTATAATCCTGATTTTACAGGAGAAGACTGGATAAAAAAAGCGTTTGAGCAAAGAGAGAGAGTCACGCTGAAAAAAACTTTCACTCTTTCCAGTAAGCACATGCTGGAAGATTACAAAGATGATCCGGTTCACGAAATGGAAGATATCGATGAATTCGAGGATGAGGACCAAAGATCTTTTTTTTTATTTGCTAAACGAAAGGGTGAGTATTACAAAATCAAAAAAGGCATTTTGGTAGATGACTTTGACATTTATTTTTCTAAAGATATTCCTCTTGAACTCTCTTTTTTTGTTGTTGATTCAAAAATTTCTGTCTTCAGTATCTTTTCCGACATTACAAAAGATGACATTTATATAGGTGGCGATCATGAAAATGCAATTCCGGAAAGCAGCTTCAGGCAACTGATCACGCATTTCCCGAACTCTTACGAAAAGAAAAAATACGTAGAGGCGAGGGTAAGCACTGTTTTGAAAAATTACCTGGAAAATGTCAAGGACAGCGGGGCAGCGTATCAGAAATACATGAATAACCGGCCAAGCATTAAGGGATTGGATTTGAAAAATGATTTTCGCCAGTCCGAATTCATCAAATACACTTCGCTGCTTACAAAACTTGAAACGATGCTTGCAGCAGAAATATCTTACTCAGAGCGACAATGGCAGGAAGAAATACTCCAGATCATTACCCTAATTTATCCAAAGTACATCCATGTCTTTAAAGATGTACCAATAAAGGCAGACAACATTAAAGACAAGTTTCTGGATTTTCTTCTTGTCGATTCTGATGGCTTTGTTGATATTATTGAGATCAAAAAGCCATTTGAAAACTCCATAATGACAGGAACAACTTACCGCAATAATTATATCCCGCTACGTGAGCTATCAGGCACAATAATGCAGCTTGAAAAATATATTTATTTCCTCAACCGTTGGGGCGCTACTGGTGAAAAGGTACTCACTGAAAAATATGGCAATCAGCTTAACCCTGGCCTCCAGATAAAAATCACAAACCCTTCCGGCATTATCCTGCTTGGACGCGACAACAATTTAACACCTCATCAAAAGGCAGACTTTGAAGTGGTAAAAAGAAAATACAAGAATGTGGCCGATATCATGACCTATGATAATCTATTGGAACGATTGAGGTCGACTATCGAACAGCTACGAATGGATGACCTTTAACTCCGAGTAACCTGCAAAATACGATCGGATTTTACACTAAATTACCTCTAACGATGAATCATTAAATAACTTATCCTACATTAACATAACAAGTTCTTTTCTTTATTTCAAGGTGAGCAAAAAGGTGAGCAGATTTTTTAAGCCTTTCTAAACCATTGATTTATATACATCTAACAAAAACCTTGTAGTCTCACCGTGACCATAATTTCAGCATGATAATATGTTTTTCTGTTTTTTTTGAGGGTAGGGTTGCAAGCGATCTTTTCTAATTATTTCATTTCTGTGCAGCAAACCGGCAGTAGAATAAATGTTTTACTCGGTGGCTGCCTTTTGTATATGTGTCTTGGGTAACTTAAACTAAAAAACTCTTAACCCTAACACCCGTACTATTGCCATTGAGCCTTACTGTCTCAGTCAGAGCCTTTCGACGTATATGATCCCTGATCATAAGATTGTTCTCCTGAATACGACGATCATAGTCTGGAGATAATCGCCGCATCAACTCCGTTAAGCGATCATTACCGCAGTTTTCTCGTACAGGTGACTGTGCCGATACAATATTACCGATGATGAGAAGTAATAAAACAGGGGAAAAAAATGAACACACAGGGCGAAACATGATTTTGAAGATACTCATTTAAACCACATGACACGCCGGGCCTGCCACCCGTTGCATATGCTGTAATCTTATACAAAAATACCTTTTGGAGTAAAGTAAACTCTGGAAAATGTTATACTTCCTATCTTCCCGGCTTTCAATACATCGAAATAGAAGGAGTTGTCTTATGGTGATAGGATTAATGTTGTAGTTAAACAAGCTATACCAAAAAAAAGTAAGGGTCTAAAACCCAGATTTTATTGCTCCCGCCATTCCCAAATATTTTATTAATTGATCCCCTTCCGCCAATGACACACCGTATTCGCCCCCACACCCAGATACCCCGCTAATAACCTATCCGTAATACATTTACCGTTCACCATCCATGGATGATCCTTTCGGATCCTAACGAACCGTTCACGAGGTGAAACCATGAGAAGTCCCGTATGGTATTCGTGGGCACGAACCTGTCGCTGCGCGATCAGTAAGAGATGGAGGCTAAGTTCGGGGAAACGGGAAACGAGTTGCTGAAGTTCATTGAGTGGAATGTAAACCACCACGCTTTGTTCCACTGCGCGGATGGAATACCTCGAAGCAGTCTGTTCAAAATAACTTTGGGCAGATAACATGATTTCATTCGGCCTCGCAAAATGCAAAATCATCTCCTTGGTTCCATCATCAAAATACAATTTGAGTAGCCCTTTCAATACAAAAGTCAATTTATCACAAACGGCACCTTCGTGAAGCCATACCTGTCCTTTGCGAAGTTCCCTGACCCTGACAACATTTACAAGTGCAGCTGTCGCTTCCGCAGACAACAAATTCAGGCTGTTCAAATAATTAAAAAACTCGATCATATTTACTGAAAATTGCCGAAGCTTAGATGCAAAGTGAACCCAAAAGAATTTGCAAACGGAGACACCCCATCGACTGTTCCAAACGGAACCAGGTAATGAAAATCAATTCCCCATGACTGATCCAGTACGAATCCTTTATATCCAACCCCCAGCCCAATATATTTTCGGTTACCCAGTAGCTTATTTTCCAGATGAAACCCACCGCGAAGAAAAAATGAATTCATAAATCCGTACTCAGCACCAGTAGATAATCGTAGGGTATGCAAACCACCGGTTATTTCCGGAACCAGCAATTTATTTGCATCCAGTGATACAGTAAACTGATCACCCGATTCGCCATCCGTATTTGAATAGGCAACACCTACTCCAAAATTGGTCGGCAAAGATGTTTTACCCGCGCTTCCATCAACAGAGACCTTTGGTCCTAAATTAGAAATAGTTGCGCCCCATTCAATGCGCTTATTAACATCTCCCAGATTAACAAACTGGTAATAACCGATATCGCCGCAAACACTGAATATATTTTTCGGCACATCTATATAAATATTTTCGCTAATCATTTTAAAAGTAAGCCCAAGTGAAGCGTTCGCTCCCAATTGCAAAGCATACGAACCGGCTAGGTTAAATTCTTTGGGGCGATACACAGCAAGGCTTGCACCATTATTATCCCGCGTAGTAATCGATCCATAATCAAGATAGGTAAGCGCCACACCAAATGCGGATTCATTAGATGCATTTGCGAGATAATTAATATTCATGAACCTCGTATCATTACTGATCCCTGCGAGCCATGGCATATACGTGATGGATGCCTGGTGAAAATTCTGCGTGAAGGCAGTTTTTGCCATATTATAAAACAGTTGCTGGTTACCCGATGCCGCTGCAATGCCGGTATTCCCCATAGCGAGTCCGCGGGAACTGGCTGGAAGGGTCAGCGAGGGGAACGCAGTGGCGGTGGGCGATTGTCCATAACTGAAACAAAATAAAAAACAGGCCGCAGTAATGAGTAAACCTGCCAACCTAAGGAAATTATGTAGACTCATGGTATCGTGATTTTTTTGGTAAAGACTTCAGAATTTTTGCCAAGGTCATCGGTTACATACAACTCAATGGTATGTTCCCCTTTCGCATGAAATGTCCAGTTCATCACCGGCTGATTAGTGTCAACCGCCTGCCCATTAATAGTAAAATGATAAGCCGTGATCACGCCATCCGGTTTGCCTGACAGGCTCGCATCGAACACATAGGGCCAGCTTTGCAATGTCGCCGGCGTTACCGCCACAAAGAAAAAACTGGCAATAGGCTGCTGGTTAGTTGAACACTGCACCAGTAATGTTTTCTTGGCAGTCTTGCCCAGACGATCACTTAAATAAAAATCAAGTGCATACATTCCCGCTTCATCCGCATTAATAAAAACAACAATACTGTCCATCACTGGTAACGAAGCGCCACTCGTAATTTCTGCACCACGGTAGATCACATGAACGCGTGAACTGGTATCTTCCAGTTGCAGATTCAATTCATGACCAGATTCACTGCAATAAATTGTTAGCCTGCCGTTGTTAGTGTATCTCACATTGGTATAATCTTTCTCACGGATCCGCACCGTATCCTTGCTGAAACCCAACTCTGGTTTCGGTGCACTGTTTAATACCGATTCGTATTTGTTACTGCAGGCACCGAGAAAGATCAGTGCATAAAAAAATAATAATTGTGTTTTCATAACATTAGTATTTATAAGCTTTGTCAAAATGTTTTTGGTTATTGTAAATAGCCGTGATGTAATACATTAGTTTTCCTTTTAGTTGATCCACCCCATCCAGTACAAACAGGTTCTCGCCCTTCACCCCACGCATCACCCAGGATTTCACCCTTTTGCCATCTGCGCTAAACAGGTCAATGGACACATCCTGCTTTCTTTCTAATACCACGGACACTTTTAACTGATCATGAAAAGGGATAGGAAATACATTCCAGTCTTTCAGATTACCAGTAAAGGAACCATCAACTTTTACCAACCCCTGTTGCGGCTTTACTTTTAAATGAGTCGTAAAATGTGTGATACAATTTCTTTCACTGATCGCATCCAGTTGCACGAGTAGCGAATCACCTAACCGGTAATAATTCTGGCTTACCTGATTGATAGAAGTAGTTACCATGGTTCCATCGCCTAAATCCCATAGATATTTTTCAGCACCTGTCACATCTGCCACAAACAATACCGGCCCGCCATAGTCAATCGTATCTGCACTTTGCTGTAACCTTCCCGCCGGGAACTCAGTATCATCTGCTGTGACTGTCACACTTGCACTGTCATAGCAACCTTGCGCGCCAACCCATACCTGATACTGCCCGGCCAAAGCCGAAAAACTACTTTCGGTTGATAAGATGGTTTTATCCGGCGGGTCTGTCCAGCGCCAGACTTCATAGGGGTTGTCAGAAGGAAGCGCAAACAATTTTGTTTTTCCACCGGGGCATACTTTTAAGTAGCCTGTGATCACGGGCTTGGCAACAGTCCCTGAAGTAATTGTTATGGGATTGGAAACAGCCGCAGCCTTGCAACCTTTATCCGAGATAGCCATTACGGTAAACACACCAGCTTGTGCATTCATAATGGTATCAATCGAAGTGGTCCGCAGAAAAACACCATTGAGATACCACTCATAACTGTAACCAGTACTAAAATTGGAGATGGTAATCTGTTCCTGCGCGCCATTACATAAATGGGTATTGGGAGCTACGAGTATTGCCGAAGCAGGTGTTGGGTTCACGGTGATGATTGCAGAGCCTGTTAACGAATTAATACAGGCTGTGCTGCTTCCATCCTGAACACTGATCAATCCATAAGTAAAGGTTCCGGCAGCATTGGTAGGAACGGATACGGTTGCACTATTGCCGCTAGTGGTCGCTACCGTTTGACTGGCACCGCCATTGATCGAATAAGTAAACGTATAGGGGGCCGTTCCACCACTGCCGGTAAAAGTTATAAAAGGAGAAGCGCTGCTTTGACAAATCGTTGTCGTTCCCGTAATGGTTGCAGATGGTAGAGAATTCACGGTAACTGTTGCAGAACCGCTTGCTGTATTGCTGCAGGCAGTGCTGCTGGATTCCTGGACGCTGACTAATGAATAAGTAAATGTTCCTGAAGTATTAGTTGGTACAGAAACGGTTACACTGTTGCCACTCGTCGTTGTAACGGTTTGATTTACTCCACCATTCATTTTGAAAGTGAATGTGTAAGGTGCTGTTCCGCCGCTGCCTGTAAACGTGATCAGCGGAGAAGCGCTATTCTGACAAATGGTTGTGGTTCCTGCAATCGTTGCAGTCGCTAACTGATTGACAACAACACTGGCATTACCTGATGCAGTATTAATACAGCTTGTGCTGCTCGATTCCTTTACGCTAACCAAACTATAAGTAAAAGCTCCGGCAATATTGGTGGGTACACTTACATTTACACTGTTACTGGTTGTTGTGGTAACTGTTTGACTGCTTCCTCCATTAATTTTATAAGAGAAAGTATAAGGTGCTGTTCCGCCAGCTCCAGTAAAAGTGATAACCGGTGATGTGCTGTTTTGACAAATGGTGGTTGAACCTCCTATCGTTGCTGTTGGCAATGGATTCACCACAACTGTTGCAGAACCGGTTGCTGTATTACTGCAGGTTGTACTACTCGATTCCTGAACGCTGACTAATGAATACGTAAATGTTCCAGCCGAATTAGTTGGTACAGATACGGTAACACTGTTACCACTTGTTGTTGTTATGGTTTGATTCGCGCCATTATTAATTTTGTAAATAAATGTATACGATGCTGTCGCGCCGCTGCCGGTAAAAGTGATCACAGGTGATGAACTGTTCTGGCAAATGGTTGTCGAACCTGCAATGGTAGCAGATGGCAACGGATTCACCACAACAGTCGCTGAACCGCTTGCAGTATTGGTGCAGATGGTGCTGCTGGATTCCTGCACACTTACCAAAGAATACAGATAGGTTCCTGATGTACCCGTTAGGACATTGAGCGTTATACTATTGCCGCTGGTGGTCGTGATAGTTTGATTACTGCCACCATTGATTTTGTAAATAAACTTATATGGTGCTGTTCCACCACTACCGGTAAATGTTATTGCTGGTGCGCTGCTGTTTTGACAAATAGTAGTACTGCCCGCAATCGTAGCCGATGGCAAAGGATTCACCACCACCGTGGCCGAACCACTTACCCCACTACTGCACGACGTGCCGCTTGATTCCTGCACGCTCACTAATGTATACACGAATGTTCCGGGCGCATCAGTTGGAACATTAATGGCGACTGCATTACCACTGGTGGTATTCACTGTTTGGACGCCACCGCCATTTATTTTATAAGAGAAAGTATAAGGCGCTGTTCCGCCACTTCCGGTAAAAATAATCTGTGGTTGAGCACTGTTCTGGCAAACAGTATTGTTACCAAGTATAGTTGCTGATGGCAAGGGATTGACCCTAACCGTTACAGAACCGCTGGCTGCATTCGTGCAGGTTGTGCTACTGGATTCCTTTACACTTACCAAAGCATACACAAAAATTCCGGATAGGTTTGTTGGAGCATTTATCGCAATACTATTACCGCTCGTTGTCGAAACGCTCTGACTGGATCCGCCATTAATTGTATACGTGAATGTATAAGGGGCAGTTCCGCCATTCCCTGTAAATATGATTTGTGGCGCGCTGCTTTTTTGACAAACAGTGGTACTACCTGCAATCGTTGCTGTAGGCAATGGATTCACCACAACAGTTGCGATACCTGATGCAGCATTAGTACAAGCCGTGCTGCTTGACTCCTGCACGCTTACAAGGCTATAAGCAAATGTTCCAGGTACAGAAGTTGGTACGGTTAAGCTGATACTGTTACCGCTGGTAGTAGTGATTGTTTGGTTAGCGCCACCATTGATCTTATAAGTAAAAGTATACGGCGCGCTTCCACCTGATGCAGAGAAACTAACCAAAGGAGCGGCGCTGTTCTGGCATACGGTTACTGACCCGGAAACAGAAGCGGTTGCCAAAGGATTCACGGTGGTGGTGACAGTTGCGGATGTTGCCTCGCAACCATTGGCATCGGTTACCCTCACATAATAACTGCCGGATGTACTGACAACAATACTGCTGGTGGTAGCACCGGTGCTCCACAGAAAGGATGATCCGGTGCTTGATGAAAGTGTAACACTGCCTCCGTTGCAAAAACTAGTCGGTCCGGATGCACTGATAAAGGATGCGCCCACACTGTAATAACTTACCGTAACTGTTGCGGATGTTGCATAACATCCATTTTTCATGACAGTTACTGTATAACTGCCTGGACCGACACTGATGGTTTGCGTGGTGGCACCGGTGTTCCATGCGTAACTCTCGTAACCACTGCCTGCATCGATTGTTTTTAGAGTGCCGGGACAGATAAAAAAACTGGTACCCGGCGCAGGTATGGGACAATTACCGGTAGTGATGACAACTGAATTGCTATTGGCACTGTTGCCGCAAGCATTGCGGTCATAGGCATAATAAGTCCCCGCAACACCCGTTACCAGTGTAGTACCCGTAACTCCATTTGACCAGGTAATATTGTTACCGGAAGAAGTGAGTGTGGCAGAAGCGCCGTTACATAAGAGTTGATTCGATGGCGGATTAACCGAAGGCGCTGCTGGTTTATTAAGTGTAGTAATAGTTACGGTGGCACTATTGGCGCCACTGCCGCAACTACTATTCGATTCCCACGCATAATAATTCCCCGCAGCATATACGGTTATGCTGTTACCCGTAGCGCCGGTCGACCAGTGAATCACACCGCCTGTTGTGGTGGGTGAAGTACTAATTATTTGTCCAGCGCCATCACAAAGTAAAATCGTTCCACTTACACTCAAAGCAGGTGCAGGCGGTGTATTGTTTGTAGTGACCGTAACCGCATTGCTTACTGAACTTGTGCCGCAGGAACTCTGCTCCTGAGTATAGTAAGAACCAGCAGAATTTATGGTATAGGTTCCGCCGAAATGCCCTGTTGAAGAACCATTATAATACCAGAGAATATTGGCAGGCAATGTGGCGCTGCTGTTTAAGGTTGTCGCGTTACCGTCACATAAAACAAGCGCACCGGCAGGTGTCACCGAAGGTGCGGCAGGTGTTACACCGGTCGCAACGGCAATGAT
This sequence comes from Chitinophagales bacterium, assembly GCA_038222655.1. Lineage (GTDB taxonomy): Bacteria > Bacteroidota > Bacteroidia > Chitinophagales > Chitinophagaceae > Sediminibacterium. The sequence continues at coordinate 12,323 of JBBRHM010000057.1, forward strand.
ATTGCTATTACTTCCGGTACCACAATTGTTTACTTCATACGCATAATAATTTCCTGCAGCACTGACCGTAATATTGTTACCGGTTGCACCTGTGTTCCAGTTAATGGTTCCGCCCGCAGAAGCTGAAGTGCTTAGAGTTGTTGCACCACCATTGCATAATAAAGTCCCGTTACTACTGCTAACCGATGGTGCAGGAGGTGTATTACTGACGCTTAAAGAAATCGTATTACTATTAGCACCGGTTCCGCAACTATTTGCTTCATATGCATAATAATTTCCCGCAGCACTCACGGTAATAGTATTACCAGTTGCACCTGTACTCCAATAAATGGCACCACCCGCGGATGGTGAAGCGCTTAGTGTTGTTGAACCACCATTACATAATAAAGCACCGTTACTGCTGCTGACCGTTGGCGCACCAGGAGAAGTAGCTGTGGTAACCGTTACCGGGTCACTCTCAGGACTTGCTCCACAAGCGTTCGATTCATGTACGGTATAATTGCCGCCAGACGAAACTGATAATGTATTACCGGTAGCACCTGTTGACCAGGTATAAGTTCCACCAGTACCATTGGCAGTAAGCGTTCCCGAAGCACCGTTACAAAAAGGCAATGACGGTAAACTGATGGTGGGTTTGGCAGGTGCTGAACCGGCGCCAATTACGACAATATTTGATGTTGCAGACTGGCAGGCATCACTGACAATGGCATAATAAGAACCTGAAGTAGAAACGGCAAGGGTTCCGGTATTATCATTTAACTGATACACCGCACCATCCTTATACCAGTCATAACTGAATCCATAAGATGCATAATTTGGATTGGAAGATAATTGCGCGTTAAATCCTGAACAGACCACCGTTGAAGAACTGCTGATTGTTGGTGATGAAAGCGTTACCGGGTTGGTGTACAGCAGGGGAACATCCATATTGGTTTTATTGGAATGCGCGGTCGTACTACCGTACTGGTCGATTGCTTCAATATCCATGGCCAATTGCTGCCCGGTATTATTATTAGGAAACGCAGAATAAGGGATGTCAATGGATACCCATAACTGTGAATTGGTATTACTGACTACGGTCGCATTCGTTATTTGGCTTCCGTCAAAATAAACTGGCTGGATATTACCGCTATTAGTATAAATCGTACTTCCTGCTACATCCACTCTATAATTACCAATCGGTGAATAAGAGCCATTGATGTAATAGTAGAAATGAAAGATGAACCCTGTAAAAATGTACCCGCTATTAAAAGATTGCACCTGCCCGGTTTCTCTCATGACAGTAGATGGCGTGCAGTAATACTGTCTGTCCACTGTTTGGCTAACACTGTATTGAGCATCCAGGGATAACCCCAAATGCAATCCAAGCAGTAATACGATGATTCTTTTCATAGCATTATAATTAATTATTGAAAGAATAGCTAAGTCCCAGTCCAAACACAAACCGTGTCGTTCCCAAATTTTTATTGAATAAAATTTTCTGCTGCACAAAAGCGGAGAGGCTAAAAACCGATGACATGGCCCATTCCCCAGACGCCTCTCCGACCAACCCAAAACCTATTTTTTTTGATGCCTTCCACCCTCCATACAACCAGGGCTCATTCTCTAATTGAATACTGGCACCCGCACCTAACCTGTAACTAAAAAGAGTTGTAGAAGAGGGATCCTGGTTCGAGGTATATTCAGTGAGTAGATCTAAGCCATAGGCTGAATAACGCAACCCATAGAGCTTGGATGCTTCCATAAAAATCTGTGCAGAAAACTGGAAAATATAGTTGGAGGGATGCGCATACTTGATAGCGATATAATCGCTCGGCAACTTAGATTTTCCTGCAAAAATGCCTATCGACTGCCCAACACCGTCGAGATTCATTAAAAGGAGAAAAACTAGACCGATTGATTTCATACCACAAATGTGGCCAGATCAAAAAACCTTATTTCGTAGTCTATTTCGTAGTCTGTAAAAATAATTATCGCATCCTTTTCTCATCAATTCTGGCGATGTATAATTCAAGTCTTTCTTTGAGTTCCGAAAGAAAGGCAGTAGATTCTTTTCTTCTTAGAATCTCCTGAAAGCGAAGGGATGTGTTTCCTAGTTGCAAACCAAACAAACGCTCAAATAAATTCGTCAGTTCTTTTATTTGCACTTTACCATTGTTGCAAGCACCGCAGGCATATATGGCATAAATCAATTCAATTAAATCGGTTTTACTAGCGGTCCATAAAATAGTTGAATTCAATTCTAACGATTCAGTGGTAGATGAGAAAGTTGCAGAAGATCGAACCAGATTTTCTACCTGAATGATTCTTTCTAGAATAGCAGGCAGAAGATGCAGGTGCATACTATTTTCAGCAGAATAAATATCCGGATCCATAGGCCTGGATTAAATGTTTTACAGAGTCCTATAACGTCTTATTTTATTTAATTCTGTTGTCCAAAAAGATATAAAAAAGATCAGGTTGGTTATATTATAATAGAATATTTTAAATATCTCATGCAATATTTTCATTCACGTGTCTGGAGATAGGGCTCCGCAATGAAGGAACTATACTGGCAAGTGTAAAAACTGAATTAAATTATTTTTATAACGTTTAATAGGCCAAGAATAGGGGTTTTTACCCCTTGTCTAATAATTCAAAGCTTATTACATTTAACCTTGTTATTGGGGCTAATTCTTCAGTTCCAAATCTTAACGTAATCAAATCATTTTATGTAAACATTATATACTATGCCAGCAGCTTATATTGAACACAGACCTCACGCTTCAAGTGAATACACCCCCACTTCGCACTTTGTTATCAGTGTTGATGGAAAGGAAGTAGGTGGCTCATTTTCTACCCAGGATGCGGCGAAAAAATCTGCTTGCAATGCTGGCTACCGACCAGTACACGTTGCCCGTGTGCGTCATCTGCAGGATAGCGCACAACCGGCACATTGGCGCGTAGATCCCTGTTAAGGATCGGTAAAATCATTTACCTCTCCTACTCCACAACGGCTGCATTATAGCTTACAGAAAGATAGGATTGAAAACGGGTTAAATCTATCCTAGTAGCGCGTTACATCTTTTTTTGCATGCCAAAATACTTTGTAGATAGATTGTAAACCAGGTTAAATACTTTCTTAATCTTGCACCCGAAAATAGTAGCATATATAAATTTATTATACAGATGTATTTTTTATAGTGGCAATTTATTTTTTGACTTATGCGATTCTTTTTAATTATTATTTTTTTGTTCTCAATAGGAGCCTCTGCGCAAGGACTAAAACTGACCCCGGAAATTATTGATCTCGGTAAAACAAAAATTGGGGAAATCAAAAATTACTCATTTCTGATTCAAAATACTGGTAGTAAATCTCTGGCAATCAAAAATATTGTTGGTGATTGTGGGTGTTTAAGTTTTAAATGGTCGAAAAAAAATCTACACCCTAACCAAATTGATACCATTTTCGGAACTATTAGAATATCTAATGAGTCAAAATTTCATAAGACTATCCTTATATATTCAAATTCCAGTAATAGTTTTTTGACAGTTTCAATAATTGGAGAAGGTGTTTTGCAAAAGTGACTTTGCTTTAAATTTAAAATTCTGTAACTTTTTTTCTAAAACTAAAATATAATTAAAATGAAAAAATTATTTTATGGAGGGATTATAATTCTTGCTTTTTCAGCATTTACTCCTTTTTCACTACCTAAGCACTCTATTAAATTTAAGTTTACTGCATCACATGTAAAAATCTATGAAGATATAGCTCGCTTACAATATGGTCACCTTAGAGCATTAGCATTCGGTGTCCTTTCGCCAGAAGAGAAAAGAGCTATATGGGAGTATAAATTTTCAAATTACTTCAATAAATTTAAACAAAACCCAGAAAAACTTGAGTTTATCAAAAAAGTATATATTGAGTTTTCCAATTATTCTTATGAGCCTTCCGAAATTCATAAGTTCCGTGCATATGCTAATGAAAACTGGCGTAGAGTATATACAGAAGCTATTCAGGTTTTTGGTAGTCAGTTAGAAGCTTTCAATATGCTATTTCAGATTGTACCAATGAAGTTGGAAGAAATGCCCCAAATAGGAGATGAACCAAAAACAAAGCCCTTATTGATCTATCCAGATTGTGAATGTATTAAAGGACAACCGGGAGGGTGTTTTTACACGAACCCCAACGGAACAGTTGTTTTTGGAACTTGCCTGAGCTATAGCTGTACGCAAGATCCAGCAGGTGGTGGTTGTGGCTTTTTCGGAACTACACCCTGCGATGGATATGGATGTGATTTCCTATAAGTCATTAATTGATCATCCATTATATTTTCCGCTCTTTCAAGAATTTGAATTTTTTGAAAGAGCATTTTTAGTTTAACTTCCTTGTTACACATTTCAAATATCTTTATAGGTACATTACTTCATCTGGAGTATATGAGGAGAATTTTATTGATATCTTTTACAATTATTCTTTGTATACATGAAGCTTTAGGCCAAGAGTGTAGCGTGCCCAAATTATATTTACATACTGATAAAACACAATACTTTTCTGGAGAGACCGTTTTTTTTAAAGCATACCTTTTAAATCAGTTTGTCCCTGATGAATCCGCCACTGTTCTTATAGTAACAATTACTGATACAAATAATGCAATCCTGAAAAACAAATCATTTCCTGTTATAAATGGATATGCAATTGGTTCAATTTTATTAGAAGATCATTTCAAGAGTGGGTACTATTTTATAAGTGCTTTTATAAAGCCCTCTGATACAAGTAAGAATATCTTCCCTTCCTTTTTAAAAACGTTCTTGATTAGGTCAAGAGATTTTCAAGAAATATCTCCAAACAATTCGATGATCGGGACTGTTGCAAATCTTGATATTTACCCAGATTTAACATTAGATAATTGTAATTTGAATTTTGGATTCCTTTGTAAAACGACTTCTCTTTTAGGAATACCCATAAATGTTAATGGAGTTGTTTTTAATGATCTAGGGGATACAGTCCACAGATTTACTTCAACTTCGTTAGGCATTGGAAAAATTACATTCCAAAAAGAAAATCTTCGAAAATACTTTGTTATGGCCATTGGGCCGATGGGCGATTCAATTATTCGAAAATTACCTGAATTCGATCATGATCGGTTTTATTTTGCATCAAAAAATACATCAAATGGCCTTGAAGTTTGTGTATGGAAGAGTGCTAAATTAAACACAGATTCTGTACAAGTGTATACAGTAAAGGGATTTGTAGAAAATACAGAAGTTTTTAAAAAGTCTATAAAAGATTTACAGATTCCTTTTAAATTTAATATCCCTCTGGTGGATCTTCCTGCATGTACCTTCAGGTTAGTGGTGGAAGGAGAAAGCAGTCAGATTTTAGGTGAAAAATATATCTTTGTTAATGGTGATTTGGCGTCCGCAGTAATGAATATTTCTGTTGATTCTGTAAGTCATATAGTAAATGGGCAAAGCGCATTTACACTTAAGTGGGCAGATAGTCTACGAGGAAATGTTTCGATATCAATAACAAATCCAAATCAAGCAATCCCCCTTTTTCAGGATGATATTTACGCTTCATTGCTTTTACCATTTGGGTGGACTAAAAATGCTTTTATTGTGCAAAAAAATGATAGCATCAGCATTCAAGATAGAATGGAATTACTCCTGGCTAAATTTGCGGATAACCCGGTAATAAGACAAGGGCTACCCTGTTTTAGCAGTGATACAGGATATATAAGTTTTAAAGGACTGGTTTTGGATAAAGTTAGTGGAAAGCCCATACGGAGCGCGGACGGTAAGCTTATATTTTCAGATAATGATTCATTAGGAGTTAATATTCTACCGGTTACAACGGATAAAAATGGATTTTTTAAAGTGTCTAAATTAATATTTGAGGGAATTGGAACCTTCCGGTTTCAACCTGAAAAAAAAACCGGGGATATCAAGATTATAATAGATTCCACCTATGGGAAAATTAATCCACTGTCTTTGGAGCTAAAAACTCATTCACACCTAACTCAATACAATCCAAATTGGCCCTCAGTTATGGAAACTGATAAAGGGGATATACCTTTAAAAAAATCGGAAAAATCTGATAGAGAAGAAACGCTAAATCCAGTAACTGTCAGGGCAACAAGCGGTCGACCTATCGATCGGGTTAATAAAAAATACACAAGAGGTTTATTTACGAGTACTGCATTTGCAAGAAGCCTTGATTTTATTACGGATCCTCCTACAACTACTGGTGGAAATATCTTAGATTATCTCGTTGGAAGGGTTAATGGCCTACTAATTGATCCGAATGGGTACAAGCTGAGTTCTTCTCGTTGGGTTTCCTATTCAAAAACTGACGGTAGTGCCCAACCAGCTATCCGACTATTTCTGAATGAGCAAGAGACCTCAGTCAACTTTCTTACAATGATTCATCCGGGAGATGTGGCATTGGTCAAATACTTCCCCCCCGGCAATGCTCCATTGCCGGGAATTGGTATGGCAGGAGTTCTCGCCGTTTATACTAGAAAATATGATGATTATACTTCTTCTGATAGCAAAACTTCAGCAACTTTTACTATAAAAGGATTTGATAAGAGTTCAGATTTTGAGGATAATAAAATCAAGGCAAATACCTCTACTTTATATTGGAACCCAATAGTGAGTATGGATGGCTCACACCAGCAATTCCATATAAATTTTCGCAATCGATTTGGGCTTGAAAAATTTCTTATATCTATAAACGGAGTTACGCAGGATGGCAGACTAATTCACGTTGAAAAATATTTTTGAGAAATAAGGGGTTATTGATTTACATTCCAACCACTGATTTTGTCAACTTTTAAATTTGCTAGATTTAGGGGAGCTTACACATGAATGTTAGATTTTGAGGCACTCATTTATATGTCGAAAAAAACAGTAATGAAACGATTGTCATGTTTACTAAGTATTCTTCTTCTCTTATCAGTGAAGTCTGTTTATTGTCAAAGGATAATAAGCGGCAGGATCTCTGGAAATTCTGCTGTAAATAATATTTCTTATTTAAATCCAATCCGGAAATACAATAATACCCTGTTCGACATTAAAAATATACCAGTTGACAAGAACAATACTTTTACGATAAAAATCCATTCAACCGAAAGTTCGTTTGTAAATATTTATTTGCCGGAAAATAACGGCATGTTGAGTATATATGAAAGAGAAAAAGATACGGTTTCATTTTCTGTTTCTATGCTAACAAAAGATGGCAGAGCACAGATAGATCATATTGATTTCTCTGGCGCAAATGCCGAAGGGCAGCGACTTTTCCAGCAGTTCAGAGCGAAGTGCAATCAACAATTTATTGTAGATCATTTCTTTTCCAAAAATAAGTATGCTAACATAGATGAATTTATTGTTAATGAGAAATATCAGATGGATTCTATTTTTATGGGATATGACACTCTGGAAAGGAAGGGAAAAATCAGGAAAGATTTTACCAAGGCTGTTAAGTCAAATATTACTGGTTTTTTGTTTTTCAATATGTTCCTTGTGTTCGAATATTTTGCTAAGCAAAGTAATGCAGATAAGGGTGTGTCAAAAGATTGGAGGAATGCGTTTTTGAAAAACAGGGATATGTATACTGACAGTAATTATATAGCATTAAAAAAGAGAGCCTACGTACATTATAATCCTCTTGATGAAAGTTACATAATGGCGTCTTCCATTAGTCTTTTGTATTTGGACAAGTATTATCAAGACATACTAAATGGCATTGTACCCTCTACAGGTGTTAAATATGATACCGCTTTTGCGCATGTAGCCGAATACCCATACTATGGATACATGAGTAAATCTATTTTAGAATTTAGATGGAGCGTTGATTTGTATTGGGCGCCAATGGTGAATAGCGATGCTAAAGTATTGAATGATAAACTGAATTCTTTCAGGATGCAATTTCCCAGTTCACCATTTCTGCCTTTTTTAAGAAGGAGGTTTAAGGAATTTTATGAGCCCGAATTACCGCCTGATGCCGGAAGTGTAAGAATCATTAATAGTTCTTATAAAAGGCTTAGCGATCTTAAATCCGACGAATTTAAAAATAAATACGTATTCGTTGATTTATGGGCAACGTGGTGTACCCCCTGTGTTGAGGATTTCAAGTATAAGCGTTCTGTTGATTCCTTACTAAAAAGAAATAACATAAGTAAATTATATATATCGTTAGACGATAGCACTAGGCAAGGCATTTGGAAGAAATTCATAAAGGATAAAAAAATATATGGTTCTCATTTTATTGTAAATGATACGTTCTTGAATAACTTAAAAGCGCAATTAAAATTGAGCGACATTTTGATTCCAAGATATCTCTTGATAGATTCAAAAGGCGAAATTGTCAACTATGACCTCCCGAGACCAAATGACATAGGAAAATTAAGCAAGGCGATCAGACTAGCAATCAACTTTTAAATTACCAGATATTATTTTTCCCAGACTTCGCGAAATAGTTATGAGTAATTGATGTTGTAAGCTCCCCCACATCTCGCACATTTAAAAGTTGACAAAACAGTTAACTTTAAATGAGCAATATGAAAAAGACACGATTCACAGAAACACAAATTGTAAAGGCTATTCAGGAACATTAGAATGGTCGTAAAGCCGAAGATCTCTGTAGAGAACTAGGCGTAAGTACTGCAGCATTTTACAAGTGGCGTCAACGTTATGGCGGACTTGAAGACCTTTAAATGC
>JBBRHM010000058.1:0-20605 GCA_038222655.1 Chitinophagales bacterium
ACTGACAGTTGGTAAGGGAAGAAAATTAAAAGATGGGAAAGAAATAGCCATACTGAGTTTTGGACATCCAGGAAATTTTGCACAGGCGGCTATCCGCGAATTGCGAACGCAGGGTATTAATCCCGCTCATTATGATCTTCGTTTTGTAAAACCGATTGATGAAGACCTTTTGCATGAAGCGTTCAGCAAATATGACAAAATTGTAACCGTAGAAGATGGAACAGTAGTTGGTGGTTTCGGTTCTGCCATATTAGAATTTATGAATCTGCATCATTATCATGCGGACATAAAAATATTAGGCATCCCCGACAGACTCGTTGAACATGGCACTCCCAAAGAACTACACAGAGAATGTGCATATGATGCTCAGGGCATTGCGGATGCCGTGAGGGAACTGATGAAAAACAAAGTAACAGCCACAACGGCCATTGCAGGATAAATCTTTTACTGTCAGATACAAAAAAAGGATCCGGTCGGGATCCTTTTTTATTTAGACGTATTTATTTACTCATGGGGACTTACAATTTCATTACTTGCCTCATCCACCAATCCTTCTGCTTTCAAATCTTCATCACGGTTATCGTTCCATTCTACAATAAAATTATTCATGCCCTGTCCCACCATTAATTTCATAAATTTCTGCTGCGACAATTCAAGAATGGACAAGAAAAGAAAAATAGCATGTATCCTGTCCTGGCATTCTTCAAAAATTTTTTCAAACGAAACGGTCTTTTCTTTCTGCACAAAGCCCAGCATATAATCGCGGCTGCCTTCCATGGTATAATTGTAACGTACCACGGTATGCACTGGTCTGTTCTGTCTTTCCTGTACTCGCAGCATCACTTTTTCAAACGCTTTCATCAGTTTGAATAAAGTAATGGTTTGTATTTCCGTTCCTTCAGAAGCTTCTTCGCCTATTTGTGATATTTCACGTTGCAGGTTTCCGCGTTTCAGCATCAGCATCCGCTGCGCCTCCATCTCGGCCATCTCTACTGCCGCTTCTTTAAACCGCTTGTATTCCAGTATTTTATCGATCAGTTCCTGGCGCGGATCTATTTCATTACCCGATGCATCAATTTCCTTTCGTGGCAATAACAATCTTGCTTTGATACGCATAAGGGTGGAGACAAAAAGAATAAATTCACTGCTAAGTTCAATATTCAGTTTTTCACCATTATGGATGAAATCAAGAAAATCATTAATGATACGGGTAATGGGAATATTATAGATATCCAGTTCATCTCTTTCAATAAAAAATAATAACAGATCGAAGGGTCCTTCAAACTGTTCCAACTTGATCTGGTAACTCACATTATTCACGGGTCATTTGCTTTAGTTGCAAAGAAAACCGAAACAGGGGGAAAAAGGGGCACAGACCCTGAATAGTTATCCACTTAATGGGTTAATAGTTATGCGTTAAAACGCATGATTAACAGTGGCGCCCATTTTAATTTTTAACGCATACTTTTTACCTGTTTTTCAACTCATCCCTTATTTCCATCAATAATTTTTCGCTGGCAGAAGGCGCAGGCGGGGCAGCAGGGGTGGTTTCTTCTTTTTTCCTGGCCCGGTTAATGGCTTTGATAACCATAAAAACGGCAAAAGCAACAATTATAAAATCAAGGACACTGGTTAGGAAAACGCCATATTTTATAGATACTTCTGCTACTGCCGGTGTAACCACTTTACCCGCTAAATCTTTTACTTCGGCAAGCCCGTTTTTTAGTATGTATTTTTTTTGGGCAAAGTCAACACCATCAGTCAACATCCCTATCAGTGGCATGACCATACCATCAACAAAAGCAGTTACAATTTTTCCAAAAGCAACCCCCATTACAAAAGCTACAGCTGTGTCAACGAGGTTTCCGCGTATGGCAAATTCTTTAAATTCTTTCAGCATACTCATAAGAATTGTTTTTGGTTCTGCAAATGCAGTTAATGAACATTCGTTTCTTTCTTTAATCCCGGGTACTGCATTTTCAATCCTTTCAGCAATTTCAGGAAAGCGGTAGCAATAACATAATCTTTATACCAGTTCTGGTCTGCAGGAATAATATTCCACGGAACCTTGTTACAATATACAAAGCAATCCTGGTACATTTTCCTATAAATTTTCCAGAGTTGCCCTTCTTTAAAATCATTTTCATTGTATTTCCATTGTTTCCGCGGGTCGTGTATCCTTTCCTGTAAACGAAGCTGCTGTTCTTCTGGTGATATATGCAAATAGAACTTGAGAATATGCGTGTTATTATGTTCCGTAAGTAATTGTTCAAAATCATTGATGGCCTTCATCCGGCTACGGGCCGTTTTATCATTGCACCATTTATGTACCCGGGTAATGAGAATATCTTCATAATGCGAACGGTTAAATAACTGTATCATCCCTTTTGCCGGTGCATGCTGGTGAATACGCCATAAAAAATCATGTGATGATTCCAGATCAGTAGGCGTTTTAAAAGAAGTTACCATGATACCCTGTGTATTGAGTTTACCGAATACATCTCGGATAAGACCGTCTTTGCCGCTGGCATCCATTCCCTGTATCACCACCAATACAGAATGTTTTGACTCTGCATACAACAGGTTCTGCAGCTCGTCAAGCTCTTCTATAATCTTTGCTGTTTTTTCTTTTGTTTTTTCCTTGTCAATATTTTTAGGTGCGCGGGTACTTATTTTATCTAAATGTATAAGAGCCATGGCTAACATGTTTTCTTAAAATTATTCTATTCGTACTGTAAAAACATCACCTTTGACTAAATTAATTGTTTGAAAGGGAAACTCTTTAACTGGGTACTTTTTGTACTGCTATCTATCATCTGGGGAAGTTCCTTTATACTGATGAAATCGGGCATGACTCGTTTAACTCCCTACCAGGTTGCTTCTATCCGCATGTTAAGTGCGGGGTTGGTACTGATACCATTTGCACGTAAGGCATTTCGTGAGATACCCCGAAATAAAATATTTCTGGTGATTATGTCGGGACTGCTGGGCAGTTTCTTTCCGGCGTATTTATTTTGTATCGCGGAAACAAGGATTGATAGTTCCTTAGCGGGTATCCTGAATGCATTAACCCCTTTCTGCGTAATAGTGATAGGCATATCTTTTTTCCAGTTACAAGCGAACAGGAAAAAAATTATCGGCGTAATGGTAGGTTTCGCCGGTCTTTGCCTGTTAGTGGCACCCAACAGTCATTTTGGTTTGAATAATCTGCCGTATTGTTTATTAATAGTATTGGCCACTGCTTTGTATGGTGTGAATATAAACCTGGTGGCCAGGCATATGCAGGGGATTGGCTCGCTAAATATTGTGTCCCTTGCCTTTGTTTTTCTGATTATCCCCTGTATCATTATCTTAAGTGCAACCGGCTATTTCAGGTTGCCTTTTGACAATATGCAAGTATGGGTATCAACGATGGCTTCTTTTGTATTGGGCGTAATGGGTACGGCAGTTGCTTCTATCATTTTTTATATGCTGGTAAAACGGGCAGGAACGCTATTTGCTTCCATGGTACCTTATGTAATTCCCTTTATTGCGATAGTATGGGGTGTATGGTATGGAGAAACTATAACGTTAATCCAGCTGGGTTGCCTGGGAATTATTCTGGCTGGCGTATATATTGTAAATAAAAAATAATTCCCTTTTCTACTTTCTAAGTAAATATTTATAAAAATGAATTGAAGAATTCCATGAGCGGTAACCTTATATAGACATCATTTCTTTTTCTTTCGCGGAAAGATGTTTATCAACCAGCAGAATAAACTTATCAGTTAGTTCCTGTATCGTTGCTTCCCCGTCTTTGGCTGCGTCTTCACTCAGTCCGTCTTTTTCAAGCTTCTTTACCTGCTCTATCGCATCCCGTCGGATATTGCGGATGGCCACTTTGGAATGCTCGCCTTCGCCACTTGCTTTTTTAAAAAGTTCTTTTCTTCTTTCTTCTGTAAGCGGGGGCATGAATAACCGTATCTGGTTACCATCATTTTGAGGGGTAATACCAATATTGGCCTGCATGATGGATTTTTCAATTGCCTGCAACATATTTTTTTCCCATGGCTGAATACTGATCGTGCGTACATCCAGCACACTAATATTGGCCACCTGAGCAATAGGTGTGGGCGCACCATAGTAGTCTACTGAAAGGCCGTCCAGCATAGCAGGACTGGCTTTACCGGCCCTGATTTTGGTAAGTTCCACTTCCAGGTGACCGATCGCTTTTTTCATGCCATCTTCCGCTTCTTCTACAAACATTTGTAATTCTTCAGACATAACTATGGATTTACTTGGGGGCGAAAATAATAAATAGTTAGGAGTTTGTGGTTGGTGGTTTGGCGTTGTTTTTGTTAATCATTTGACTACAAACAGCAGACAACGAACCACAAACTCTCTTATCTTCGCGGCCATAATATACAAATTACTATGGCAAGTATACAGGACTTACAGAACATAGCATCTCAGGTAAGAAGGGATATTGTTAGAATGGTGCATGGTGTGCAAAGCGGACACCCGGGCGGATCGCTGGGTTGTGCAGATTTTTTTACAGCCCTTTTCTTCCATAGTATGCATCACCATGTTCCTTTTTTGATGGATGGACGAAATGAAGATCTTTTCTTCCTGTCTAATGGTCATATTTCTCCTGTTTATTATTCGGCACTTGCCCGCTCCGGTTATTTTGAAGTGAAAGAGCTGGCCAGTTTCCGTAAGATCAATTCACGTTTACAGGGCCATCCCACCACACATGAACATCTGCCTGGCATACGTGTTGCCAGTGGTTCACTGGGACAGGGAATGAGCGTAGCCATTGGCGCAGCACTGACAAAAAAATTAAACGCGGATAATCATTTAGTGTTTTCACTGCATGGTGATGGTGAACTGGATGAGGGCCAAAACTGGGAAGCGATTATGTTTGCGGCTCACCATAAAGTGGATAACCTGATCTCTACTATTGACTGGAACGGACAACAGATTGACGGGCCCACTAAAAAAGTAATGGGGCTGGATAGCCTGAGAGAAAAATTTGAAGCCTTTAACTGGACCGTTATTGAAATGAACGGAAATGATATGGATGATGTAGTGGCTACGTTGGATAAAGCCAAATCACTCACTGGCCAGGGCAAACCCATCTGCATTCTTATGAAAACTGAAATGGGTAAAGGAATAGATTTTATGGAAGGCACACATGAATGGCATGGCATAGCACCTAATGATGATCAACTTGCAAAAGCATTGGCACAGTTGCCGGAGACACTGGGAGATTATTAAAATACTTCGTAATTGGTACCTAATGGTTTGTACCTATACTTAGCTCTTTAAAGAAAATGATTGCAACCCTGCCTTGCGCGCAGGAATCCATGAGGCTAAAACAGCAATCAGGCCTACGGTAACCATCACCAGTAAAAAGTCTGCAGCCACCATTTTTACGGGATAATAATTGATGATAAAAGTATTGCCGCCCAATTTAATCAGTTTGAAAGTTAACTGTATCCAGCAGAAAATACCGGCAAGTATAATGCCTGATATGCTGCCAATTGCTGCCAGCAACAAACCTTCGCTCAGAAAAATACTACGGATCATTTGATCATTGGCACCCATGGCTTTTAATACGGCAATATCTTTTTGTTTTTCAAGCACCAGCATGGTTAAGGCACCAATCATATTAAAAGCCGCAACGGTAAGTATCAGGGAGAGTATACCATAAATCACCCACTTCTCTACCTGCATAACGGCATACAGGCTGCGGTTCTGTTCATACCGGGTTTCTACCAGAAAATCATTTCCCAGCTTAGCCTGCAACAATTTTTTAACCTCACCGGCATTTCCGTTTATCTTTATTTCAATGGCGCTAAATTCATCCGCAGTCATGCCCAGCATATATTTTACAAAAGCCAGATTACTGAAAGCGTATTTATTATCAAAATCCTGCTGCACCATAAAAGTCCCTGAGGGCGTAACTTTATAAGAATTCAGGCCATCGTCTGCTGATAATTTTGCAGCCTGCCGGTTGGGCAGATACAGGGTAACGGGATATTGTTTATCAACATCCACTCCAGCCGCATTCTCAATACCGGCACCTACAACCAGTTCGGGTACCTCTACAGTACCCAATGAAAATTTGCCACGTGGAATATGATGGGTGCTGTTTATTTTATTGACGGATACATATTTTTCATCTACGCCTTTCAGGGATATGATGGTTTGAAACGCGCCATTCAGTACGGCTTTTTCTTCAGCAACATAACTGATCACCGCAACGGCTTTGGTAGCTGTAATAAGCTGCACCTGCGCAGGCGTGATATGAAATGTTTTTCCCCGGGCGGGTACCACGCGCATATCGGCATAAAAATCGGCGTACAATCCTTTTACCAGGTCTTCAAAACCATTGAACACACTCAATATAATAATCAGCGCAGCACTGCCTACTGCAATAGCCATCATGCTTATCCAGGCAATGATATTTATGGCATTGGTTGATTTTTGTGATCTGAAATAGCGCCAGGCGAAAAGAAAGTTCAAGGGATTGTTGAATAGTTTAATTGTTGAATGGTTTTACTACTAACCCGTAGATTCATCCGTATCACTCTTTTCCTCGTTTATCTTCTTCAGTATCTCTTCCATTTTAAACACATAATCAAGCGTATCATCCAGATAGAAATGTAAAACAGGTATGCGGCGTAGCTGGTGTTTAACACGGCCAGCCAACTCTTTTTTGATTTCCCATGCACGCGATTCGATGGTTTTCATTACTGCTTTGGTATCCTTCACCTGGAAAAGACTGAGGTATATACGCGCTTCCAGCAGGTCGGGCGTAATTTTTACCGATGCAATAGATACCATGCCGCCATCTACCATACCAAGGCCCAATCGCCTGAAAATATCATTAAGCTCTTCCTGTAAAGCCCCTGCCACTTGTCGTTGACGTTTTCCTTCCTCCATAATCTAACATTTGATTGACTGCAAAATTACTTACTTTGCTGCGTTTAACGGTTTCCATTTATGAAACGATTTTCGAGGATACTTTTTTACCTGCGGAGCCAGAAACGAAATATTGTACTCTATGTAGTTTTTAACCTGCTATCCATTATTTTCTCTCTGGTTTCCCTGGCCATGCTGGCCCCTTTCCTGCAAATGCTTTTCGGAAAAGAAAAACTGATGCGTGTGGCACCTGTCTGGAATTTTTCAGCCAGCGGTATACTCGATTATCTAAAGTACACTATCAGCCAACTTATTAGCCAGCATGATGAAGTATATGCATTGGCAGCCATCTGTGTAATTATCGTAATCTCCATTTTCTTTAAAAACCTGTTTACTTATTTATCATTTCGTGTATTAGCACCGATGCGTAATTATGTAATGACCAAACTGCGTTCTGATCTATATGCCAAACTACTGGAACTTCCCATCGGCTATTTTACGGAACAACGAAAGGGTGATATCATAAGCCGCATGAGCAATGATGCAAATGAAGTAGAATGGAGCGTAATGAGTACACTGGAAGGCCTGGTACGCGACCCGCTAAATATACTTATCTACCTGTTTACTTTGGTATATATAAGTCCGGCACTCTCTTTATTTCTATTAGTACTCTTACCGCTTACCGGTTTTATTATCGGCAGGGTGAGCCGCTCCCTAAAAAAACAATCCACTGCTTCACAGGAACAGTTGGGTACCCTGATGTCTATCCTCGATGAAACACTGGGCGGTTTGCGGGTAATCAAAGCCTTTAATGCAGAAAAAATATTACGCAACAAATTCTTCCATACCAATGATACATTGAACCATATCCGTAACCGGATGAATTTCCGGCGGGACCTTGCCTCACCTATGTCTGAATTTTTAGGGGTGCTGGTGTTGTCATGTATCTTATGGTTTGGCGGCAAGCTTGTACTCAATCACCAGGCTGGATTAGCGGCGGATAGTTTTATTACTTATATCCTGATTTTTACGCAGATCATTAACCCCGCAAAATCTTTATCAACTGCGTATTACAATGCACAACGTGGCAGTGCTGCTATACAACGCATCGAAGAAATATTGCAGGCCCCGGTAACCGTTACAGATGTGCCTGGTGCAAAACCTATTCTTTCCTTTCACCATAGTATTGAGTTCAAAAATGTTTCTTTTGCTTATGAGGATGCCATCATCCTCAAAAATATTAACCTGCGCATAGAAAAAGGAAAAACGATAGCACTGGTAGGTTCCTCCGGAGCTGGTAAAAGTTCATTGGCTGATCTTGTTCCGAGATTTCATGACGTATCTGATGGTGAATTGCTGATAGACGGAATTAATATTAAAAACTATACCCTGCATTCTGTGCGCAACCTGATGGGTATTGTTACACAGGAGCCCATCCTGTTTAATGACAGCATTGCCAATAATATTGCACTGGGTGCAGACAAAGTAACTGACGAACAGATAGAACATGCAGCCACTGTGGCTAATGCCTTACAGTTTATCCAACAAAAAGAAGAAGGATTTGATTCCAATATTGGCGACCGGGGCAATAAATTAAGTGGTGGTGAAAGACAACGTTTAACCATAGCCCGTGCGGTTTTAAAGAATCCGCCGATATTGATACTTGATGAAGCCACCTCTTCACTAGATACAGAAAGCGAAAGGCTGGTGCAAGATGCGATTAATAATATGATGCAGAACCGCACATCATTAGTGATTGCACACCGCTTATCTACCATTCGACATGCAGATGAGATCATCGTATTACAAAAGGGCGAGATTGCCGAACGCGGCAGTCACGATCAGCTGCTTGCGCACAACGGAATTTACCGAAGGCTGGTAGATATGCAGGAAGTGAAGTAATATCCGCAATAAAAAGGGCCGCAAAATTTTGCGGCCCTTGATGTATACATTTTTATCTCTTTACTGTTCTACCGTCGGTCTTACCAATCCCAGTTTGGCCTCCAGACTTAAGGTGGCATGAGGAACCGCACGGAGACGTGCTTTGTCTATCAGTTTACCGGTTACACGGCAGATGCCATAGGTTTTATTTTCTATACGCATGGTCGCTTTTTCCAGATGATCAATATACGTAATCTGGCGACTGGCCATTTGGCTCAGCTGCTCTCTTTCCATACTCATACTGCCATCTTCCATCGTCATGTAACGGGCATCATCATTATCACCACCCATTTCATCTTTACGGGTAATCAATCCCTGCAAATAAGCCAGTTCTTTTTTAGCTGCTTCCATTTTTTTACTGATCAATTCTCTGAATTCATTCAGATCTGAATCGCTGTATTTTACCAACGGATCTCCATTGGTTTTGGCAGCGTCCGTTCTTTTTTCCAATTGGGTATAACCAGGATGGTAAGGCACACTTGACTTCGTATTAATCTTCGGTACTTTCACGTCTTTTATGGGTTCTGGTTGTTTTTTTACAGGTTTTACAGGCGGTGCAGGGGGAAGTTTTACTTCTACTTTTGGTTTCAAGGGTACAAAGGGTTTAGCAGGTACCGGTGCTACTGCTTTTGGGGCCGGAACTACAGGTTTAGCAACGGGTTTAACCGGCGCTTTAACGGGTACAACTTTTTGTGCAACGGGTTTAACCGGGGCTTTAACGGGTACAGCTTTTTTGGCAACGGGCTTGGGCGCTATTTTTACAGGAGCCACTTTTTTTGCCGGCGCTACTACTGTTTTTTTAGGCGCCGGCTTTGGCGTTGGTTTAGCAACTACTTTCTTAGCCGGAATCGCTTTTTTAGGCGCAGGTTTGGGGGCTATTTTTTTAGCAGGGGCTGCCTTTTTGGGCGCAGGTTTTGGAGCCACTTTTTTTACTGGTACTGACTTTTTTGCTGCCGGCTTGGGAGCCGCTTTTTTGGCCGGGGCCGCCTTTTTAGGCGTAGGTTTCTTAGTAGCCATAGTGTTCTATCCTTTTTTGTTTACTACCACTTTTAACAGGATATCATTGATTTCAATAGCATTGCCTTCTTCCAATACCGGCAACCAGTCAATGGTATCTGCCAAAATTTCGCGGCAAATATAATCGTTATATTTAATTATGGACTGCTTGAGGTTTTTTGTCTCAAGAACGGTCACGAATATACGGTCTGTGAGTTCAAAACCGCTTTCTTTTCTTATATTTTGTATCCTGTTCACAAATTCGCGTGCATCGCCCTCCTGTTTAAGCTCTTCCGTAATAATGATATCGAGCGCTACTGTTAAGCTCCCTTTACTGGCTACGCTCCATCCCGGAATATCTTCGGCCACTATATCCACATCCGATAATTCTATTGTAATAGGTTCACCCTCAATGTTCAATGTCAAACCGCCCTCTTTTTCAAGGGTCGCGATTTCCTGTTGACCAAGGTTGCTGATAGCTGTTCCTACCGTTTTCATTTTTGCACCCAGCCTTGTTCCAAGCGCCTTAAAATTGGCTTTGATCTTTTTACTGATCACTCCTTCTGTTTCGGTGATATAGACCATTTCCTTCACATTCACTTCCGCTTTTATTAGGTCAGTTATCTTTTCCAGTTGCGATTTCATTTCAGGTGAAAAGACAGGAATCATCACTTTCTGCAAAGGCTGGCGGACTTTGATATTTACTTTTTTGCGGAGCGATAAAACCAGCGAACAGGCATCCTGCGCCAGTTGCATTCTTTCCTCCAACGCTGCATCAATAGCGGCTTCAGTAACTACCGGAAAATCTATATGATGGATAGATTCGGTCTTGAAGCGCTGTGTTACCCCGTTCAGGTTGCGGAACACAGCGTCACTGAAAAAAGGAGAGATAGGCGCCATCAATCGCACTATGGTTTCAAGACATTCATATAATGTTTGATAGGCACTGATTTTATCCTGTTCATATTCCCCTTTCCAGAAACGGCGACGGCAAAGGCGTACATACCAGTTACTCAAATGTTCATCTACGAATTCTTCTATGGCACGACCCGCTAAGGTAGGTTCGTACTCATTCATTGAAAGGGTTACCTGCTTAATTAAAGTATTAAGGGAAGATAGTATCCACCTGTCTATTTCGGGTCTTTCAGCCAAGGGTACGGGCGCCTCTGTAAAAGCGAAGCCATCTACATTGGCATAGAGTACAAAGAACTGGTAAGTATTGTATAAGGTACCAAAGAATTTACGCTGTACTTCCTGTATACCTGCCAGGTCAAATTTCAGGTTATCCCATGGTGATGCGTTGGTGATGAGGTACCAACGCGTGGCATCCGCACCATATTTTTCAATGGTCTCAAAGGGGTTAACCATATTGCCCAGCCGCTTACTCATTTTATTACCGTTCTTATCTAATACCAATCCATTGCTCACCACATTTTTATAGGCAACACTATCAAACAGCATAACACCAAGCGCATGCAGCGTATAAAACCAGCCACGTGTTTGGTCAACGCCTTCTGCAATAAAATCTGCAGGGAATGCCTCACCCCGGCCTTCTCCATTGTGTGGAGAAGGAGGATCGATCATATTTTTATTTTCAAATGGATAGTGCCACTGCGCGTAGGGCATGGCGCCGCTGTCGAACCATACATCAATCAGGTCCGGCACACGCTGCATCGGTTTACCGGAAGCGCTTACCAATATTATTTCATCCACAAAAGGTTTATGCAGGTCAAGAATGCCTTCGTGTAAATAATTTTTATTTACGGTTCCCCCTAATATTTCATTCGCTTTGCGGATGGCTGTATTTAATTCTTCAATAGAGCCAATGCATGCTTCTTCGCTACCATCTTCTGTTCTCCAAATAGGCAGGGGCGTTCCCCAGTAACGGCTCCGGCTAAGGTTCCAGTCCACCATGTTTTCCAGCCAGTTTCCAAAACGCCCTTCACCGGTTGATTTGGGTTTCCAGTTAATGGTTTTATTCAACTCAACCATACGATCCTTTACTGCCGTGGTTTTTATAAAACATGCATCCAGCGGATAATACAGAATGGGTTTATCTGTTCTCCAGCAATGCGGGTAACTGTGTTCGTATTTTTCTACTTTAAAAGCGCGGTTTTCTTTTTTTAGTTTTACACTGATGTCAACATTAACATCTACATATTCTTTATCATCTTTATAATTTTTTACATAACGGTTGCTGAATTCTCCCAGGCCCTCTATAAATTTTCCCTGCCTGTCAACCATCGTTAAAATACCAATATTGTATTTTTTACCAACGCGGTAATCATCTGCACCAAAGGCTGGTGAAGTGTGTACGATACCGGTACCGTCTTCGGTAGTTACAAAATCACCAAGCAAAACGCGGAAGGGTTTGGCGTTTGGGGTTTGGAGGTTGATGTTTTCTACTGAATTGGCTTCGTAAGCAAGTAATTGTTCGTATTCAGCATTCTCTAATTGTGCACCTTTACATTCAGCAAGAATTTTCCACGGAAGTATTTTTGCCTTTTCGGTATATACCTCAAAATCACCATTCTCGCCCTCGGGCTTGAAATACTTGCCCAGTAAGGCTTTAGCAAGAATGATATGTACCGGAAGATGTGTATACGGATTAAAGGTCTTTACTAAAACATACGCAATATTTGGCCCAACTGTTAATCCTAGATTAGAGGGTAGTGTCCAGGGTGTGGTGGTCCATGCCATGAAAAATATTTCCTCATCCCTGCTATCTCCACTTTGCGGAGAGGGGGTGATTTTCTGGAAAAGAAATTCAGTCTTCTCATTTCTTACCGCTTTAAACATGGCCACAACACTTGTGTCCTTCACGTCTTTATAGGTTCCCGGCTGGTTCAGTTCGTGCGAACTTAATCCTGTTCCTGCGGCGGGAGAATAGGGTTGTATACTTACACTTTGATAGAGCAACCCTTTTTTATACAGTTCACTCAAAATCCACCAGAGCGTTTCTATATAATTATTCTCGTAGGTAATATAGGGATCCTTCAGATCAACCCAGTAGCCCATTTTAGTGGTGAGTTCATCCCATTTTCCTTTGTATCGAAGCACCGCTTCGCGGCATTTCTGGTTGTATTCTTCAACAGATATTTTTTTACCGATATCTTCTTTGGTAATACCCAGTTCTTTTTCCACTCCCAGTTCAATAGGCAGTCCATGGGTATCCCATCCGCCTTTTCGCTTTACCTGGAAACCCTGCATGGTTTTATAGCGGCAAACCATATCTTTTAATGTGCGGGAAATTACGTGGTGGATGCCGGGCATACCATTAGCACTGGGGGGGCCCTCATAAAATACAAAAGGCTTGCTGCCCTCGCGAAGTGAGACACTTTTTTCAAAAGCCTGCCCATTACTCCATTTGGTCAATATGTCCTGTTCAATTGCCGGAAGATTCAGTCCGGAAAACTCTGGATATTTAACGCTCATAGCCGAAAATCGCTTGAAAAGTACTACCCGCCTGATACAAGCGGGTTTTAAAGGGTGCAAAGGTAAGAAATATAGGGATGTGAATGGGGGCAATAGTGAATGGGCAATGATGAAAACCTAATGAATATACTCACCACCCTTACTAATATCACCTATCGCGCTTTCTAAGCAGCTTATACACCCGTATGGCACTCAGTAAGAGCGCCACAAAAACACCCAGCCCGATGGTTCCCCAAACAAGACTGATGCTTTGTTTTACAACCACCAGCATTACGATGGTGATCAAAAAAATGGTTGCCACTTCGTTCCAGATACGCAATTGCTGTGAGCTATACCTGAACTGTCCATTCATTTCCTGTTTGAAAATGCGGTGAAGTGTCCAGTGATAGATATAGAGAAATAACACAAATACCAGTTTCAATAATAGCCATCTTCCCTGCGGCGCAAATACAATTGTATTCCAGCCACCCATAAACATTACCAGCGGACCAAGTATGAGTGTAAGAATAGCAGAGGGCCAGGTAATACCGTACCATAGGCGTTTCATCATAACTTCAAATTGCCGGCGCAGGATGTTTTGTTCTTCCAGGGGTTTACTACCGCATTCGGTTGCATAAATAAACAGCCGCGGCATATAAAATAATCCGGCAAACCAGGTTACGATAAAAATAATATGGAGGGCTTTTAGGTAAGGATACATGAGGTAAGATAAGTCAAAATTAAAAAGTCAAAAATCAAAAGGGTATTCGATTTTTTTAATTTTTTTACGCTATTCGATCATTTCCCGGCTGCCGTTTGTATAGTCCTTTACCCATCCCGCAATGGTTTTTACCCATAAAGGATGTGTATTCAGGCAGGAAATCATGGTATACGATTCACCACCCGCTTTCATAAAACTCTCCCTGCCTCTTTCATCTATCTCTTCCAGTGTTTCGAGACAATCACTGACAAAAGCCGGACAAACCACCAGTAATTTTTTGATGCCTTCTTTTGGCATTTCTTCCAAACGTATATCTGTAAAAGGCTGCAGCCATCCTTTACCCAGTCTTGACTGAAATGAGATACTGTATTTGTTTTTTGGGATATTCAACTGTTCTGTCACAAGTCTTGTTGTGGTAAATACCTGGTACCGGTAACAGGTAGCATGTGCCGCTGAAGGAACATTACAGCAGTCATTCACTTTCAGACAATGACAACCGGTTGTATCGCTTTTACGGATATGTCTTTCCGGTATGCCATGGTAACTGAATAAAATATGATCATATTCATTGGCAAGCCAGGGTTCAATATTGGACGCAAGCGCATGCAAATAACCGGGTTCATTATAAAAGGGCTTAACAACCCGGAGCGCAAATGGATACCCTTTGCCGGTGTATTGTTCTTTTGCGTATTCCACAGCAGTTTCATAACTGCTCATAGCGTAATGCGGGTATAAGGGAACCAGGATCACTTCCTCAAGATTGGGATGCTGCTGCCATAAATGATCAAACGCTTCTTTAGGCGAAGACGCCCCGTAACGCATGGCTATCGCAACGGGCTCTGTCATCTGCTGCTGAAGGGCAGACTGTAGCTGTTGGGTAAATACAATAAGCGGTGACCCTTCTTTTGTCCAGATTGTCTTATAGGCTTCGGCTGATTTAGGGGCGCGGAAAGGAACAATAATTCCCCTTACAAGCAAGGCCCTTACAATGAATGGCACATCGATCACCCGCTCATCCATTAAAAACTCGTTCAGATATTTTCGTACATCTTTTACTTCGGTAGAATCTGGTGAACCTAAGTTCATCAATAGTATCGCTTTCTTTGCCATAATTAAAATCTGGGTACAAATGTAAACTAACAAAACTATGGGGTAGATGTTCACTATCTGAATGTCAACCTCTTCTAAAAAGTTTAAAACGTAAATCGAGTAAAAATGACAATGTAATGACCAAACACATTGTTGCCGGGCAACTGTTACAGATACCTTTGCGTCTTGTAAGTAACCGCATGGATATCAACCAATTTTTTGTAGCCGGGATCAATTATAAAAAAACTGACGCTGCTCTTCGTGGAGAATTTGCTGTGGGCCCAACCCAGTATGCCTCCATCCTGCAAAAAGCCACATTGGAAGGAGTACCCGAATTGTTTGTACTGAGTACCTGTAACCGTACCGAGATCTATGGTCTCGCAACCAGTGTAGACATGCTCATCCGGCTTCTCTGCAGTGAAACTACCGGCGATTCAGCAACTTTCAGAGGGCTTTGCTATATAAAGCAGGGAGCCGAAGCCATACAACACCTATTTGAAGTAGGTGCCGGACTTGACTCACAGTTATTAGGTGATTATGAAATTGTGGGGCAGATGAAACTTGCCGTAAAATTTGCAAAAGAAAGAGGGTCCATCGCCGGCTTCACAGAAAGATTATTCAATACCGTTTTACAGGCATCCAAACTCATTAAAACACAAACGGCTTTAAGCGGTGGTACCATTTCGGTTTCGTTTGCCGCCATACAGTTTCTTAAAGAACAATTACCTGATACACGCAATAAAAAAATAGTTGTACTTGGAACCGGTAAAATTGGCCGTAATACCTGTAAGAACCTGGTTGACTACCTGCAAACCAAACATATTACGCTGATAAACCGGACAGAAGAAAAAGCAGCAGCACTGGCTGATGAACTAGGATTATTAACGGCTCCTTATGTAAACATGCAGCAGGAAATTGATGCAGCCGATATTGTGATTGTGGCCACGCATGCAGACAGGCCGGTTATCTCAAGGCATAGTCTTGTACACTCGGGTAATAAAATACTGATTGATCTTTCTATTCCCAATAATATTGAACCTTCTGCCGGTGAACTTCCCAATATTATATTGGTTAATGTAGATGGCCTGTCAAAGATCAATGATAAAACCCTTCAGACACGGCTGGCCGAAGTTCCCAAAGCACAGGCAATTATTACAGATCATATCAATGAGTTCAGTCAATGGTTCCTGCTCCGCAGTCATGTGCCGGTTTTAAAAGCCGTGAAACAGAAACTGAATGATATGCATTCCTCATCCGGCAAAGGATTGATTGACGAGAACGCCATCCAGAAAGTGGTGAACAATGTAGCGGTAAAAATGCGTCGCCAACACCAGCCGGGATGTTATTATATAGAGGCGATCAATGACTTTATGACCGCTAATTAATCATGAAAAAAATTGTACGGATAGGAACCCGCGACAGCCAGTTGGCAGTCTGGCAAGCCAGTCTTGTAAAGCAGCAGCTAAGCGTGCAGGGCATTACGGGTGAACTGGTTTATATTAAAAGTGATGGCGACATTGATCTTGTTACACCCTT
This sequence comes from Chitinophagales bacterium, assembly GCA_038222655.1. GTDB lineage: Bacteria > Bacteroidota > Bacteroidia > Chitinophagales > Chitinophagaceae > Sediminibacterium. Next base: position 16,604 of record JBBRHM010000058.1, read on the forward strand.
GTATGAAATGGGTATACAGGGTGTGTTCACCAAAACATTAGACGCCGCGTTGCTGAATAACCGTATTGATATTGCCGTGCACTCGATGAAAGATGTTCCTACCCAGTTAGCCAAAGGCATTCAGCAGGCGGCGGTATTGGCGAGGGGATCGTACAAGGATTTGCTGGTGTTCACTGGAGAGCAAGAAAACATTTTTAGCCAATTAGGATATCAGAATGGTGAGTGGTCAGTAGTGAGTAGTGAGTTGGAAGTAAAAGAGAAAATACTTATCAATCACCATTCACCATTCACGGTTGCTACAAGCAGCGTTCGCCGTAAAGCACAATGGCTTAACCGATACCCGCATCATCAAATAGAAAATTTACGGGGTAACGTAAATACAAGAATGCAGAAAGTAGCAGACAGCGATTGGAACGGCGCCATTTTCGCCGCAGCGGGGTTAGAGCGTATTGGTTTAAGACCTGTGAAATCTATTGAGCTTGATTGGATGTTGCCTGCCCCATCGCAGGGTGCCATCATGATGGCATGCAGAGAAGAAGACAGGGATACCTATGAAGCATGCACTGCATTAAATGATATAGCCTCTGCTGCCTGTACTAAAATTGAAAAAGATTTTTTACGTGTACTGATGGGCGGATGTACCACCCCTATCAGTGCATTGGCTACCTTAAAAAATGATACCGTTTTTTTTCGTGGAAATATTCTTTCATTGGATGGAAAAGAAAAAATAGAGATTGAATCGGTTACCCCAATAAAAGAAATAGAAAACCTGGGAACAAGAGCAGCTCACCAATTGTTAGCAAAAGGAGCAGATAAAATAATCGAATCCATCAGACATGCAGGAATATAAAACATACATTTTATGTACGCGGCCCGTTGATGCTTCGCTGGTAGAAAAAGCGCAGGCAAAAAACATAGGGCTGGATATGCTGTCTTTTATCGAAACAGAACCTGTTTATACCATTGAAGTACAACAGGAAATTGAACTGGCTGCTGTAGAACTCGCCACCGTAGTGTTTACCAGTATGAATGCTGTAGAATCCGTAACAGCCATGCTGGACGGGCATGTACCTGAATGGAACATATACTGCATGGGGCATAAAACAAAAGAGCTGGTAGAAGCTTATTTTAGTGCCGAAGCAATTGTGGGAACAGGTGGTAGCGCATCAGAACTGGCCGATGAAATAATTGCAAACAGTGAAGTGGAAGAAGTCATCTTTTTTTGCGGTAACCAGCGAAGAGATGAGCTGCCTAACAAATTGGAACAGCGTAGTATATCCGTAAATGAAGTAGTGGTATACCAAACAATTCCTATTTCAAATAAAATAGGCAAAGATTACCAGGGCATTTTATTTTTTAGTCCGAGTGCAGTGGAAAGTTTTTTTTCTAAAAATAAATTAAATCAAACCTGCATACTATTCGCTATAGGCAGCACTACCAAAGAAGCCATTCACAAATATTGCAGTAACAAAATAGTAGTAAGTATGTTACCTGGTAAAGATAGTTTGGTGGAACAGGCGATAAAGTATTTTAGTGAGTCATGAATAGAAAAACAATTAGAATTATTAGCATACAAAAAATTATATAAAGATTAATTCACCATTGCACATTCACAAACTATGCTTCAAAACGATCTCATACTCAGAGCCCTTCGCGGCGAAGAAACAGAAAGAACACCAGTCTGGATGATGCGCCAGGCCGGCCGCTATTTACCACAGTACATGGTACTGAGAAAAAAATACAGCTTCTTTGAACGCTGCCAGACACCGGCACTTGCCTGCGAGATAACCATTCAACCCGTAGACATTGTGGGTGTGGATGCCGCCATTTTATTTTCTGATATTCTTGTGGTACCGCAGGCAATGGGACTTGAAGTGCAAATGATAGAAAGCAAAGGACCTTTTTTGCCTGACCCAATCAAAACCGCCAATGACCTTACCCGCATTCGCGTACCGGATGTAGATGAAACACTGGGCTATGTAGCTGATGCCATCAAACTGATTAAGCAGGAACTGAATGAACGGGTACCGCTTATCGGTTTTGCCGGAGCACCATGGACACTCTTATGTTATATGGTTCAGGGCAAAGGGTCAAAAACATTTGATGAGGCCAAAGCCTTCTGTTACACGCAACCCGAATTGGCACACCAGTTATTACAGATGATTACCGATACCACCATCGCTTACCTGAAAGCACAAGCCAAAGCAGGTGCCGATATTGTACAGGTATTTGATAGCTGGGGCGGACTATTAAGTCCTGCCGATTTTGAAAATTTATCACTCCAATACATACGCCAGATTGTGGCGGCACTAAAAGATAGTGTACCCGTTATCATATTTGCCAAAGGTGCCTGGCATAGTTTAGATGCCATGGCCGCCACAGGTGCACAGGGTTTGGGAATTGACTGGTGCATTCAGCCGCAGATGGCCCGTGAATTTGCAGGCGATCATATTACGCTGCAGGGAAATTTTGACCCCGCTAAATTATTATCGCCCATTCCCGTTATTCAGAGAGAAGTAAAAACAATGCTCAACGCATTTGGTCCGGGCAGGCATATTGCTAACTTAGGTCATGGCATTTTACCCAATGTTCCTGTTGACCATGCAAGGGCATTTGTGGATGCTGTAAAAAATCATGTACCTGGTAAATGATTTCCGCTACTCCATATAAAACAGATACCCGTGAATTTCGCAGCCGATGGATAGCCTATATCCAAAATCTGCAAAAATTAATTTGCCATGCATTGGAAGAAGCTGATGGCAAAGCCTTTTTTGGGCAGGATGACTGGGAGAGAGCCGAAGACGGTGGAGGAGGCAAAACCTGCGCCCTGGCTAACGGAAATGTTTTTGAAAAAGCGGGCGTAAATACTTCTGTGGTATATGGGAAAGTAACCGATACCATGCGCAAACAGCTCACACTCGAAGGTGATACCTGGTTTGCCTGCGGCTTATCGCTTGTTATCCATCCACTAAATCCCTATGTACCCACCGTACATGCCAACTGGCGCTATTTTGAATTATATGATGAGGACGGTTCTGTTATTGATCGCTGGTTTGGTGGCGGAACAGATCTTACTCCCTATTATTTATTTACAGAAGATGCACGCCATTTTCATCAAACTTTAAAAGATACGCTGGATAGTTTTGACACAGATCTTTACCCCATATATAAACAGAACTGCGACGATTATTTTGTGAACACACACCGCAATAAAGAAACGCGGGGCATAGGTGGTATTTTTTACGATCATTTACGCCCCAATGATACACTCGATGCAGAAAAATTATTATTGTTTCAGCAGGCCAATGGTAATGCTTTTGTTAATGCGTATCTTCCCATAGTAGAGAAAAGAAAACATCAATCATACGGCGAGAGAGAAAAAGACTGGCAGGAAATAAGAAGGGGACGATATGTGGAATTCAACCTTATCCACGACAGGGGAACCCTATTTGGTTTAAAAACTAATGGAAGAACAGAAAGTATTTTAATGAGTCTTCCGCCACGAGCAAAATGGATCTATAACCACCAGCCAGAAGCGGGAAGCGAGGAAGATAAATTATTACAGGTTTGTTTACATCCGGCTAACTGGATATAAATTTTACAGCATGAATTTACCAAGAAGAAACAGGATACTGCGCCAATCAGTTTCGATAAGATCCATGGTGGCAGAAACCATACTTACTCCTTCAGATTTTATTGCCCCTTTATTTATTGATGAAGGAACAAATACCGAAACAATGATTGCTTCTATGCCCGGCTATTATCGCCGCTCACTGGATCTTTCGGTAAAAGAAGTAAAGCACTTGGGAAGTCTCGGCATCAAAAGTGTACTGCTCTTCATTAAATGCAAGGATGAATTAAAAGACAATACAGGTAAAGAAGCATGGAATAAAAACGGACTGATGCAAAGAAGTATCAAAGCCATTAAAGATGCCGTTCCGGAAATGGTCGTAATGACAGATGTGGCACTTGATCCTTTTTCATCGTATGGTCATGACGGCA
>JBBRHM010000059.1:0-20315 GCA_038222655.1 Chitinophagales bacterium
TCTTTGGGTATGGTATTGATCACTTCATGCACATTTTCGCCACCATCCAAAAAATGTGGAATGATTACATAATGCGTGTACTCCTTTTTTGCATTCTGGATCAATCGTTTAAAAAAATCGAAATCATTATTGTATACATAAAAATCAACCGAAGCCAGTTCTCCCAGTGAAGCAACCAACGCATCGTAAATGATCTTCTTGTGTGGGCTGAGTTTATTGAAGAGCAAAAATATCTTCAAAGCTTGATTGACATCAGTGTCCTGTACAAAATATCCCTTACCCGGAACAGATCCCAACACACCCATTTTTTTTAGGTACTTGTATGCTTTTTCGGCGGTATCTCGTGAAATTTCAAATTCAAAACTGAGTTCATTGATAGAAGGCAATATTTCATCCTTTTTTAATTTATCATCCCCTATGGCTTTGATGAGAGAGTTGGCTAACTGTATATATTTTGGTGTGGCAGAATAATAATCTATAAACAAATACTGGAAAACAGGGTTCTTTTTCATGATAACAGGAATACGTATAAGCCTTGCAGCCGTGAGGCAACCATTCTCAAACATACCAAATATGTATCCATATCCGTAATTTGTATGGTTAACCATGATGGTACATGACAGCGGAGAAAATACTAAGTATATTTTTGAAAAGCAGTAAATTGTCATTCCTTCCATTCTGAAATCTTAGCTTATGGGTATCCTTCTTGGAGTTATTTTCCATTTTATCGGCGGGTTTGCATCAGGCAGTTTCTACATGCCTTACAAAAAAGTGAAAGGCTGGAGCTGGGAAAGTTTTTGGATTATTGGTGGGTTGTTTTCCTGGTTAATTGTTCCTCCTCTGGCGGCCTGGCTTACGGTTCCTGGTTTTATGGATATCATTAAAAACAGTTCTTCACAGATATTGGGTACCACATTTTTAATGGGCCTTTTATGGGGCATTGGTGGCCTTATGTATGGACTGGGCGTACGTTATCTCGGTATGAGCCTGGGCAATTCTGTGATACTTGGTTTCTGTTCAGCATTTGGTTCCCTGATACCGGCCATTTATTATAATTATGTACCCATTCCCGGTAAAGAAAAGCAAAGTTTTGATTTTATGATTCACAATACCGGCGGCCAATTTGTGTTACTAGGGGTGCTGGTATGTATTACGGGAATTATTATCTGTGGACGTGCCGGTATGCGCAAAGAAAAGGAACTCTCTGCAGAGAGTAAAGCAAAAACTGTTTCAGAATTCAGCCTGGTAAAGGGTTTGATCATTGCTACCATATCAGGTATTCTCAGCGCTTTTTTTAATTTTGGTATCGAAGCGGGTAAACCGATGGCTAATATAGCCAATGCCGGCTGGCAGCTTAGCCATCCTGGGCAGGGTAATTTCTTATTCCAGAACAATGTAATATTTGTGGTAATACTCTGGGGCGGACTCACCACTAATTTTATCTGGTGTATGCTATTAAACGCCCGTAATAAAACCTTTGGTGATTATGCCAATACAAAAACACCGTTAACCAAAAACTACCTGCTTTGCGCATTGGCTGGTACAACTTGGTTTCTGCAGTTTTTCTTTTATGGCATGGGTGAAAGCAAGTTGGGTAATGGCGCCAGTTCCTGGATACTGCATATGTCATTTATTATTCTCGTTGCAAATATGTGGGGCATAAGTTTACACGAATGGAAAGGCGTAAGTAGTAAAACAAAAGCAACCATAACAATCGGCATCCTCACTATTGTTGCTTCAGTAATGATTGTGGGATATGGGAATTCTTTACCCAAATAAACTAAACATAAATTATACCAGTGAATACAGCGGCTCAATTTAAACAGGTAAGCTACCTGTGGGATGAGGCGAAAGCCTCAGCACTTGCGGGTGATGAGGTAGCCTTACTGATCTATCGTTCCAATTTATTAGGGGCTGATCTAAGGCTTACCAATTACGGTGGTGGTAATACTTCCTGCAAGCAAATGGCAAAAGACCCGCTTAGCGGAAAAGAAACGGAAGTAATGTGGGTTAAAGGAAGTGGCGGCGACCTGGGTACCTTGCAGGCAAGTGGATTAGCTGCGTTATATGTTGACAGGCTTCGCAGTCTGCAGAATATTTATCGCGGGGTTGGAGAGGAAGATGCAATGGTGGAATTGTTCAACCACTGCATCTATGATCTTTCTTCCAAAGCACCATCCATTGATACGGCTTTGCATGGCTTTCTTCCTTTTAAACATATAGATCACCTCCATCCTGACGCTGCCATTGCTATTGCTGCTGCCAAAGATGGAAAAAAAATTACACAGGAATTATTTAAAGGAACTGTCGGCTGGGTTGAATGGCAGAGACCTGGTTTTGACCTGGGACTACAATTAAAAGCCTGTCTCGATAAAAACCCCGGTATCCGTGGCATCATGCTTGGATCGCATGGATTATTTACCTGGGGTGATACCGCTTACGAAAGTTATCTGAATACGCTGGAAGTAATAGAAATCTGCTCAGCCTATATTGAAGAAAATAGTAAAAAAAATAAAAATGTTTTTAGTGGGGAGAAAATAAATGCCTTGTCAAAAGACCACAGGCTATCACAGGCAGCTGCACTGGCACCGATATTGCGTGGATTTTGTTCGTCGGAAAAAAATATGATTGGTCATTTTTCAGACGATGAAAAAGTATTACAATTCATCAATTCGCATGATCTGGAAAGATTAGCGCCCATGGGCACATCATGCCCCGATCATTTTCTCCGCACCAAGATCAGTCCGTTAGTATTGCAGGTATCGGGTGATGCGGACCTTACTGATGTTGCATCTGTGAAAGAAAAATTAGCCCCACAGTTTAGCGCCTACCGGAAAATGTATGCGGATTATTATAATAGTTGTAAACATCCGGATAGTCCTGCTATGCGTGATGCCAACCCCGTGGTTATTTTATATCCAGGGGTAGGCATGTTCACTTTTGCTGTGAATAAACAAACAGCAAGGGTGGCATCCGAGTTTTATATAAATGCCATTAATGTGATGCGCGGTGCGGAAGCTATCTCAACTTATACTTCCCTGCCGCGACAGGAGGCTTTCAATATCGAATACTGGCTACTGGAAGAAGCCAAGCTGCTACGTATGCCTAAGCCAAAAATACTGTCAGGTAAAATAGCCCTGATCACAGGAAGCGCCGGTGGAATCGGTAAAGCCATCGCTAAAAAATTTGCCGCCGAAGGCGCTTGTATTATTGTGAACGATAATGATGACAATCGTTTGACTTCAGCCAAAGAGGAATTTGAAAAACAATATGGGAACGATGTTTTTACCACCGTACGCCTCGATGTAACTAGCAGGAAAGATATTGTAAATGCTTACCGCGAAGCGGCGCTGGCATTTGGGGGTATTGATATTATCGTAAACTGTGCGGGCCTCTCTATTTCAAAACCCATAGAAGAGCATACTGATAACGACTGGGATCTTTTGTACGATGTTCTTGTCAAGGGCCAGTTTATAATAACACAGGAAGGTGTAATAATCATGCGAAAACAGGGTATGGGTGGCGATGTGCTGAATATCGTTAGTAAAAATGCATTGGTAAGCGGACCCAATAATGCAGGCTATGGTTCTGCGAAAGCGGCACAGTTGCATTTAAGCAGGCTGAATGCGGCAGAACTGGGTAAAGATAAAATACGTGTGAACGTGGTAAACCCCGACGCGGTTATCAGCGATAGCAAAATATGGGAAGGCGCCTGGGCAGAGGGTCGCGCAAAAGCCTATGGGGTAAAAGTGGAGGACCTGCCGCAGTTTTATGCCAAACGAACTTTGCTGAATGAAATCATTAACCCTGCTGATATTGCGGATGCCTGTTTTGTATTTGTAAGCGGGATGCTGAATAAATCAACTGGTAATGTATTGAATGTAGATGGGGGTGTAACAACCGCCTTTGTGCGATAGTAGTTTTAACGGAGAGGATAAGTTACTATTTACTTCCATTTTTTTTATATTATCGTTAGATATAAATAACTGATATGCAGCGAATAGCTTTTAAAATGCAGTTGCGCAAAGTATTTGAAGCCGAATACAAAAAACGACATGATCAGATCTGGCCCGAATTGCAACAACTGTTACAAAAATATGGTATCAGTGATTATTCGATTTTCCTGGATCCTTCCACTAACGAATTATTCGGGGTATTAAAAATAGTTGATGCTACAAAACTGGACACGTTACCTACAAACCCTGTTATGCTGAAATGGTGGGTCTATATGAAAGATATTATGGAAACACATACCGATAACTCACCGGTAAGTATACCTTTAAAAGAAGTATTTTATTTACCATAAGTATCGGTTCGAAAAACGATGCGCAAATGATTGTGTATGCTGATTGAAAAAAACAAGATTGATGAACATAATGATCAGTTAGTAGCGGATCATTCACGTAGTTTTACGTATACCGCTGCGGCCATTCCCCGGGTAGAAGAAATTTTACAAAAATTAAAAGATTTTCAGATAGCTATTCCTTCCTGGGCGCTGGGTACCGGTGGTACACGTTTCGGAAGATTCAATAGTGGTGGTGAACCACGTGTACTTGAAGAAAAAATAGAGGATGTAGGTTTATTGCACCAGCTTAACAGATCTTCCGGCGCCATCTCATTACATATACCCTGGGATATACCGGAGGATGCCGGCAGGATTAAAACACTGGCAGCAGAATTCGGGCTTCGCTTTGATGCAGTTAATTCCAATACATTCCAGGATCAGCCGGACCAAAAGCACAGTTATAAATTTGGCTCACTGCAGCATGTTGACAAAGCCGTAAGAAAACAAGCTGTTGATCATAATATAGAAGTGATCAAACATGGAATGGCATTGGGTTCAAAGGCTCTTACCGTTTGGCTGTCTGATGGATCCTGTTTCCCCGGACAATTAAATTTTCGGAAAGCTTTTCAAAACACACTCGAAGGATTGCAGGAAATATATGCAGCACTACCCGCCAACTGGAAGATATTTGTTGAGTATAAAGCGTATGAACCTAATTTTTATTCAATGACAGTGGGCGACTGGGGGCAGTCTCTTTTATATGCAAACAAACTGGGTAATAAAGCCTATACACTTGTTGATCTCGGGCATCATTTACCCAATGCCAACATACAACAGATCGTATCCTTATTATTGAATGAAGGAAAATTAGGTGGCTTCCATTTTAATGATAGTAAATATGGGGATGATGATCTAACTGTGGGGAGTATTGACCCTTATCAATTATTCCTCATCTTTCATGAACTGGTGGAAGGAATGGATGCAAGAAACATGAACCATGCAAATGATCTTGGCTGGATGATCGATGCCTCGCATAATGTAAAGGATCCGCTGGAAGACCTAATCCAAAGTGTGGAAGCTATAAAGATAGCATACACACAGGCTTTATTGGTTGATACCAAAGCACTAGAGGCCGCCCAGTTACATAATGATGTGGCAGGGGCACAGGAAATATTGCAGCACGCATTCCGGACAGATATACGTTCGGTTGTTGCGGAATCACGTCTTCGAAATGGCGGGGCTTTGCAACCTTTACAATTGTTTCGTGAGCAAAATATACGTGCACAACTGGTTAAAAGCCGTGGACAAAAAACCGTGGCTACAGGATTATGATACCCACTCCGGTTATAGCGATCTTTGATATTGGAAGAACCAACAAGAAATTTTTTCTGATTGATGAACAGTATATAATTGTACTTGAACGTTCTGTTCAGTTAGTGGAAGTTTTGGATGAAGATGGCTTTGCCTGTGAAGATGTACAAAAATTATCTCATTGGGTACAACAAATACTCAGTGAAGCAATGCTTCTTTCCTCATTCAATATTAAAGCGATTAATTTTTCGGCCTATGGGGCCAGCTTTGTACATATTGATGAAAATGGAAAGTGTGTTAGCCCTCTCTACAATTACCTAAAACCTTATCCTGCAGCATTGCACAAATTTTTTTATAGTGTGTATGGAAGGCCAGAACTCATTTCTCTGGAAACGGCTTCGCCCGAACTGGGCAGCCTTAATTCAGGCATGCAGCTCTACCGGCTAAAACAGGAAAACGATTTATTATTTCAGCGTATACAATATTCGCTTCATTTACCGCAATACCTAAGTTATCTTGTTACAGGTAAAGTGCATACTGATATTACCAGTATCGGCTGTCATACACGACTTTGGGATTTTGGTAAAAACAGCTATCATCATTGGGTATATGCAGAAAAGCTAGACAATAAACTACCGCCTCTTTTTCCTTCCGATAAATCAATTACGATAACCATACAGGATAAAGAGATAGAAGCAGGCATTGGACTGCACGACAGCTCAGCAGCGCTGATTCCCTATCTGGCAAGCTTTTCAGCGCCTTTTATCTTATTATCAACAGGAACCTGGTGCATCAGTTTAAACCCATTTTCTAATGAGCCGTTAACAGCGCAAGAGTTACAACAGGATTGTTTATGCTATCTTGATTATCAGGGCCATGCCGTAAAGGCCTCCAGATTGTTTGCAGGCAATGAGCATGAACAACAGGTAAAGATGCTGGCAGGTTATTTTAATGTGGATTCTGATTATTACAAGCAAGTTGTTTTTATTCCTTCATTATGGAAAAAAATGAATGCGGCAAGTGAAGTAACTCCTGTGAAAACAGGAGTATCTGTTTCTGCATTTACAGACAGGGACCTAACTATATTTATGTCCTTTGAAGAAGCCTATCACCAGTTAATCTATGATATTATCCGGCAACAACAACTCTCAACATCCCTGATAATGGGTACTACGAAAGTGTCCCGCATTTTTGTAGATGGTGGTTTTGCACGCAATGCTGTTTATATGCATATGCTCGCTGCTGCTTTTCCTGCCATGGAAGTTTTTTCCGCTTCTGTATCGCAGGCAACTGCTATCGGCGCTGCATTGGCCATTCAGACGAGTTGGAACAGTAAGCCTGTTCCAGCGGATATAATTGATCTCAAACTTTTTCCCCCTAACGCCTGATTTAATAGTAACCGTATAAGAAAATTTCCATTCGATTCTATTCCCTGCAAAAAATATAAAATGAAAATATTAGCCATTGCCATTTTTCTGTTTGTAGTAATAAACTCCCATAGCCAGGTAAAATGGCCCGCCATAACACAAACGGCTAAACCATGGACAAGATGGTGGTGGCAGGGTAGCGCTGTTGATAAAAAAAACCTCACTTATGCCATGGAACAATACCAGGCAGTGGGTCTGGGCGGACTTGAGATCACACCCATTTATGCTGTTAAGGGAGAAGAAAATTTATTCATTGATTTCTTATCGCCAAAATGGATGGAGATGCTGCAATATAGTTTGCAGGAAGGAAAACGTTTGGGCCTTGGTATTGATCTGGCTAATGCCACCGGTTGGCCTTTCGGCGGGCCATGGGTTACACCCGCTGATGCCTGTAAAAATGTAAATGTAAAAACCTATTCACTCAAAGAGGGCCAGCGTGTAAATGAACTGATCAGGTTTACACAACAACCTTTATACAGGTCTGAAAGTCATATGCAGGTAAATGTGAAACAATTATCCTATCCCATAGCCACCAATAAAAATCTGCAGTCCTATGCCTTTGACCAGGTTCGATTTGAGATGCTTCTGAAACCCAATACCATCATGGCTTATAGCGATAATGGCCAGGTACTGGATATCACATCGAGAGTGGATACGGCAGGAAGACTTGACTGGAAAGCACCTGCAGGAACCTGGAAATTGTATGCCTTGTTCATGGGCTTTCATGGAAAGATGGTAGAGCGTGCGGCGCCTGGTGGAGAAGGTGATGTGATTGATCATTTCAATTCGCTTGCATTGCATCATTATTTAAAACGGTTCGATAGCGCTTTTTATAATAAAAATATCAGTAGTATACGCTGTTTTTTTAACGATAGTTATGAAGTGGATGATGCAAGAGGACAAAGCAACTGGACGCCTGCATTATTGCAGGAATTTGAAAAGCGCAGAGGGTATGATCTAAAAAAATATTTACCGGAACTATTTGGAAGAGATAGCTCTGATAGAGGCAGAAGGGTATTGGTTGATTACCGACAAACCATATCAGACCTACTGCTGGATAATTTTACAAAGCCCTGGCAACACTGGGCCTCTGCACAAAATAAAAAAATCAGAAACCAGTCTCACGGGTCGCCCGCTAATATTCTTGATTTGTATGGAGTAGTTGATATTCCTGAAACAGAGGGTACAGATATATTACGGTTTAAATTTGCCACTTCCACAGCGCATGTAATGGGTAAGCCCCTCGCATCTTCTGAAACCGCTACGTGGCTAAATGAACATTTTCAATCTTCCCTGGGTGATATTAAGCAGGCAGTTGATAAATATTTTGTTGGAGGTGTTAATCATGTTTTCTGGCATGGTACCAATTATTCTCCGCAAAACGCAACATGGCCCGGTTGGTTATTCTATGCTGCGGTGCATTTTACACCAGCTAATTCTTTTTGGAGAGATTTCAGCACACTCAATAATTATGTGGCACGTTGTCAGAGCTTTTTACAAAAAGGGAAACCGGATAATGATATACTCTTGTACTTTCCATTTAACGACCGGATAGCAGAAATGGGGAGAGACCTCTTATTGCATTTTGACGGGATGGAAGGATTTGATAATACAGTATTTAAATCCAGTGCAGAATGGTTATTGAAACAGGGCTATGGGTTTGACCTAATATCTGATAAACAGATACAGGGTTTAAAAAATACCGGCAGATTATTACAAACAGAAGGGGTCAACTATCAAACAATATTTTTGGGTGATGTGAAATATATACCTCTTGAAACCATTTATAAATTAAAGCAGTTGGCAGAGCGGGGTGCGGTGATTGTTTTTTATAAACATCTTCCCGCGGAAGTCCCTGGAATGGCTAATCTGAACCAAAGACAAAATGAACTTTACCAATTAATTAAAAATTTAACGTTTGCAGCCACTGCAAATTCTTCTGTAAGAAAAGCTGTGATTGGTAAGGGGGCTTTTCTAATAGGCGATGAACTGGAGCCATTGCTTAATGAGGCAAAAATAGTGCGGGAAACCATGGTGGACCAAGGATTACAATATGTAAGACGCAGTTATGCTAATGGTCATTTTTATTTTATTTCCAATCCGGGAAAATTACCTGTGCATGAATGGATTAATCTCGGCATTTCAGAAAACAATATCCTACTATTTGACCCGATGCTCTTGAATGCCGGTATTGCCAAAACACGTGTACAACAAAATTCTGTACAGGTATTTTTACAACTGGAACCCGGTGCTAGCTGTATTTTGCAAACAACACAAAAAGCAATGATGGGAAAAGCGTTTCCTTATTATATAGAAACCGCTCGCTCAATTGAATTAAAAGATGAATGGAAATTAGCATTCATTACAGGTGGCCCCATATTGCCCCCTACCACACAGGTTTCCACACTGGGCTCATGGACAAACCTGCCCGGTGAAGAAGTAAAAAATTTCAGTGGTACCGCACAATACAGTATTCATTTTTCCAAACCTTTCGAAGCAGCCGGTTATGTACTGGATCTCGGGTCAGTACAGGAAAGTGCCGAAGTACTGTTGAATGGAAAAAAACTGGCGGTATTATTAGGGCCATCGTATAAGCTACTGATCCCTGCAAAAGAATGTAAAGACGACAATTTATTACAGGTGAATGTTACCAATGGAATGGCCAACCGGATAGCCGATCTTGAGAGACGTGGCGTGGTATGGAAGAAATTTTATAACACTAATTTTCCATCACGGTTGCCACAGAACAGGGGCGTAGATGGAATATTTACTGCCGCTAAATGGGAGCCTAGGGCATCTGGTTTATTAGGACCGGTTTTGTTGCGGGGTGTTAAGTTTATCGAATAATTTTTTTTGGAATTTAAATTTTTAAGATCAGATAGGGATTTGAGTAAGAAGAGATTTGAAAAATAAGTAATGGCACCACTGTAAACACCCCTGATTATTTTTTGCAAAAATAATCGGTCCCCTCCTTGGGAAGGAGTGGAAAGGTTTGGTGAAGGGAGGTATTTTTTTAATACCTACAAAGCAGAACATCTTAAAATAAATAAAGCCGAACTTCATCGGTAAAAAATCAACAATATGCCTCCATCTTCAGAAACGGTAATCCTTCTGCCACATGAAATGAATGAATGTTTTACAGACATTTTACGCCAATTGGGTTTTACAGAAGAAAGAGCTGTTCAATGTGCCAAAGTTTTTACCAACAATAGTGTAGATGGCGTTTACACGCATGGCGTTAATCGTTTTCCACGATTTGTAAAATATGTGCGGGAAGGGCTTGTAAAAGTAAATGCCATTCCCTCTCTCCAATCTAAATTTGGTGGTATAGAGCAATGGAACGGTAACTTTGGTCCGGGTATTTTAAATGCTGTTCATGCAACGGAGAATGCCATGCGGCTGGCTACTGAGTATGGTATTGGCTGCGTGGCATTATCACATACCAATCACTGGATGCGTGCCGGTGCTTACGGCTGGCAGGCGGCAAAAGCTGGGTTTGTTTTTATCGGCTGGACAAATACTATCGCCAACATGCCTGCATGGGGGGCTACAGATGCAAGACTGGGTAATAACCCCCTTGTAATGGCATTGCCTTATAAAGACGAAGCAATTGTTTTAGATATGGCCATGTCGCAATATTCATTAGGCGCGATGGAAACCTTGGCTATACGAAATGAAAAATTACCTCTGAATGCAGGGTTTGATCAAGAAGGAAAACTAACCAATGACCCTGCTGCCATATTAGCTACACGACGACTGATACCTACAGGTTACTGGAAAGGCGGGGGATTGGCACTTGTATTGGATTTGCTTTCTACGATATTATCGGGAGGGTTAGCTACACATGAGATTAGTAAAGAACCGATTGAATATGGGTTGTCGCAGGTATTTATCGCTATTGATCTGTCAAAACTCGGTAATCAATCTGTTATTGGCACTGCGATTGATAGTATTATTCAGAATTATCATCAATCTATTCCTGAAAATGAATCTACTAAAATAACCTATCCCGGTGAGCGTGTATTGCAGTCGCGAAAAAGGAATACCGAAAATGGTATACCGGTACTAAAAAAAGTATGGGATGTAATTACGGGCCTTCAAAAAGATATCACGAATACAGAAAATATTCCTTTTATATAATGGGTAATACTATCAAAGGAATGAGGATTTTTAAAATGGATAAAGAAGGATTGAAAGTTATACCAGCTATTCAAAAAAAATGGAACTTATCTGTACTCTAAAGATCACAGGTAATGGCCTCCTTTACACAGTAAGCATTTGCACCTGATGGAAAACAGGATGCTACAGGATACATTTATAAAGTATATAGGGTAACATATGTCTATTAATCATCTGACTTTATGAAAAAATATTCTTGTATTCTTTACTTAGGCATGGCTATCGCTTCTGTAGCCCAACCATCTGTGTCTAAAAAAAGTATTTTGGAAGTTATGCAGCTTACCAATACCTACTTTATGAACAAATGGCCCGATGCGGGCAGAACCGTCATCACCAATAAAGAAAGACCCAGTAATTTATGGACAAGGGCCGTTTATTATGAAGGATTGATGGCTATGTACAGTATCGATAAACAAGCTTCTTATTATGAGTATGCGGTACAATGGGGCGATAAACATACTTGGGAACTATGGAACGGTATAAAAGCAAATGCTGATAATCAATGCTGTGGTCAAACCTATATCGACCTGTACCTGATTGATAAAAAAGAAGAACGGATCAAAGCCATTAAAACCCGGATCGATCTGATGGTTGCCAGCGATAAAAAAGATGACTGGAACTGGATTGATGCTTTACAGATGTCTATGCCTGTTTTTGCAAGGCTGGGTGTGATCTATAAGAATACATCCTATTTCCATAAAATGTATGACCTCTATGCTTTTACCAAATACCAGCAGGGTGGGCATGGCTTATACGATCCGCAAACACATCTATGGTGGCGCGATAAGGATTTTGTTCCACCCTACAAAGAACCCAATGGAAAAGGGTGTTACTGGTCAAGGGGAAATGGCTGGGTGGTAGCTGCACTTGTGCGCACATTGCAGTTGCTACCCAAAAAAGACCCGCATTACTCTGAATACCTGAAAGATTACCGCGATATGTGTAACGCCCTTCTGCTACTGCAAAGAACGGATGGTTTCTGGAACGTAAGCCTCCACGACTCTGCCAATTTTGGCGGTAAAGAACTTTCAGGTACATCCTTATTTATATATGGATTTGCCTGGGGCATTAACAATGGTTTGCTAAATAAGAAAGCTTTTGGCCCGGCGGTAAGTAAAGCCTGGAACGCACTGGCAAATGATTGTATTCATCCGGATGGTAAGCTGGGATATGTTCAGGGTACCGGTAAGGAACCCAAGGATGGACAACCCGTGACGTACAAAAGCATACCTGATTTTGAGGATTATGGTTTGGGCTGTTTCCTGCTCGCGGGTAGTGAGGTCTATAAGTTAAAATAAAAACTTTTCATGATTCTATAGACTTACCATTTTATATTGCATTCCAATCTAATTGTGGAATGAAAATAATTTTCTTACGCTTACAGGCCGTTGTTTTTTTTGCTTTCATAATTCAATTTTCTTATGGGCAGCAAATTGATTCGGTTATGGCTGTCTATGACGAACATTTTCCGAATGAAAAAATTCATATCCACTTCGATAAATCTGTCTACAACAAAGAAGAAACCATCTGGTATAAAGTATATGTTTTAGCCAATGATGGGTTAAGTAGCCTCAGTAAAAATGTGTATGTTGAATGGTATGATACTACGGGTAAAATGATTAAACAAACGGTGGCCCCTTTGTTTCAATCCTCTGCAAAAGGTGCTTTTGAATTGCCTTCTGATTATTCAGGAAATTTTATTCATGTAAAAGCCTACACACGCTGGATGCTGAATGACGATCCTGTTTTTTCCTATGAAAGAGAATTGACTATTAATCATGCGATAGGTTCTCCCAAAAAAAGACCAGTCGTTTCCCTTACAAAACTGGAACTGTTCCCCGAAGGTGGCATGCTGGTGCGGGGACTTACCACGCGCATCGCTTTTAAAGCCACTAATCAGTTTGGGATACCGGTATTGATAAAGGGCCTGCTTGTTAATGATAAGAACAAAGTGCTCGATACTTTAAAAGTTCAGCATGATGGCATGGGTATTTTTACACTCACTTCTCAACCGGGCGAAAATTATAAGGTAAACTGGACAGATGAAAATGGTAAAACCGGAACCACACCTGTAGAAATAATCAAAACAGAAGGTGCCTGCATTACAGTAACCGCAACAAACGATAAGGCCCAGGTACAGGTAGAAAGAACAGAAAATATTGGAGCAAAATTCAGGCAATTGAATTTACTGGTGCACATGAATCAAAAGCTTTTTTTTAAAGCCACACTTAAATCAACCGATAAGTTATTGCAACGCGCCACTATTCCCATTGACGAGTTACCTACCGGAATATTGCAGTTTTCATTGTTTACTTCAGACTGGATACCGGTAGCCGAGCGTATTCTGTTTGTAAATAATCACCAGCATGAATTCAATGCCAAAGTAAATCCGCAACTCGTTAATCTTGAAAAAAGAGGAAAAAACGTTATCGATATACAAGTGTCCGATACAGCTTTTGCGAATATGTCTATTGCGATCACCGATGCGAATGTTCCTATCCCGGAAGCCAACAGTATTTATTCAGATATCTTATTAAGCAGCGATCTGAAAGGTAAAATATATAATCCTGCCTATTATCTTAAAAGCGACACAGACACCATAACCGCACAACTTGATCTCCTGATGCTTACCAATGGCTGGCGGCGTTTTGATTGGGATAAAATAAAGGGCGGTATATACCCAACTTTCAACTATCCTGCAGAAACAGACTTTATGAAAGTTACCGGTAAAGTGCTGGGCGTTAAATCTATCAGCACAGCAGCTCCCTTAATACTTAACCTGATTGTTGTAGGCAAGGACAGCAGTAAAAACTTTTTATTCATTCCGGTGCAGAAAGACGGAAGCTTTATAGATAAAGGCATTTTCTTTTATGATACCGCCCGCATATATTATAGTTTTAACGGCAATAATAAGTTGACTGAGAGTACACAGGTACAATTCGAAAACGGCCTTCTGCGGCAGGTACCTAAAGTAATACGGTATGCCTATAAAGACGTGATGACTAACTGGACCGATAGTCTTGCCAGGATAAAAATGAATTTTTTTCTTGATCAACAGGAAAAACTGAAAAAAAGTATGGCTGCTGCTACACTGCAGGAAGTGATTGTAAAATCAAGAGCAAAAACCATTACTAACCTTCAGGAATTAGAAAAAAAGTATGCATCTGGTTTGTTTAGTGGGGGCGATGGTTATTCTTTTGACTTAACAGATGATCCCTTTTCGCGGGGTGCCCTTGATATATTATCTTATTTACAAGGCAAAGTTGCAGGCTTAACCATTTCTGGTTCTGGTGCGCAGGCAACACTTAGCTGGCGCGGAGCTGTACCTGATATATTTTTAAATGAAATGCAGAGCGGTGTTGATTTGATACAGGGCGTTGCTGTTGCAGATATTGCGTTTGTAAAAGTTTTCCGCCCGCCATTTTTTGGCTCAATTGGTGGAGGAAGTGGTGGCGCCATTGCTATTTATACACGGAAAGGAACCGATGGAAGAAAAGCTTCTCCCGATAGCAAAGGGCTTGAAAATACTGTATTGGGTGGCTATTCAAGGTTCAAAGAATTTTATCATCCCTCTTATGAAAAGCCCAATGAAAACAGCGATCCCGATATACGTACCACTTTATACTGGAACCCATTTGTGCTTACAAATAAGAAAAATCCACGTGTAAGAATTCAGTTCTATAACAATGATATCAGTAAAAAATTACAGCTTGTCCTGGAAGGAGTGAATAGCGATGGAAAAATGGTGAGGGTGGTGAAAATGATTGAGTGAGATGGGGAATAGTCAATGAGAAAGATATATGTTCAAGAATTCTTCATAAAAATTTTTTACATGTCACAAAGATCCTTATTACTTTTTACAGTGCTATGCTGTTTATTTTTATGTAATCCACAAGTCATGGCACAGGTGGCTGTCAATGCCAATCCGCCTAAAGTTGCAGCCGAGTTCCGGGCAGCATGGGTAGCTACGGTAGCGAATATTAACTGGCCCAGCAAGCCGGGACTAACTAATAAGGAACAGCAGGATGAAGCCATTGCGCTGCTCGATTTTTTGAAAGCCAATCATTTCAATGCGGTTATTTTCCAGGTGCGTCCGCAGGCGGATGCCATGTATAAAAGTGATTTGGAGCCATGGTCCTATTACCTAACCGGTACACAGGGTAAAGCGCCAGAACCTTTGTATGATCCCCTCCAATTTTGGGTGGAAGCGGCCCATGATCGCGGACTGGAATTGCATGTTTGGCTAAATCCTTATCGTGCACATCATAAAGATGGGAAAGAGATCAGCGATCAATCGATCGTAAAAAAACATCCTGAACTGGTCATGAAATTGAAAGAAGGATATTGGTGGATGGATCCCTCCCGTAAAGAAGTGCAGGATATTACATCAGCTGTGGTAAAAGATATTGTAAAACGATATGATATTGATGGCGTTCATTTTGACGATTATTTTTATCCCTATCCTTCCTATAACGGTACAGATGATTTTCCGGATGATGTGAGCTGGGCAGCGTATCAAAAATCTGGCGGTACATTATCGCGTGGCGACTGGCGGCGTGAAAGTGTAAATCTGCTTATTGAACGTTTGTACAAAGAAATTAAAGCAGAAAAGAAATTCGTAAAATTCGGGTTAAGTCCGTTTGGTATCTGGCGCCCGGGTTTCCCCGAATCTATACAGGGTTTTGACCAGTACGGGCAATTATATGCTGATGCAAAATTATGGCTGAATAAAGGGTGGCTTGATTATTTTTCACCACAACTGTACTGGCCCATTAACAGGATACCACAGAGTTTCCCGGTATTACTGGGATGGTGGTCGAAGGAAAATACAATGAACAGACATCTATGGCCCGGTATCAGTGTAGGGGGAGACAGCAGTGCAAAAAATGTAAATGAAATACTGAGTCAGGTAATGATATCCCGTGGCATGCTGCCGCAAAGCAAGGGTGTGGTACACTGGAGCATTTCATCGCTCACAAAAAATCCAAAGATGGTAAAGGCACTGGTTGAAGGACCCTATAAAATGGATGCATTAGTTCCGGCAAGCCCATGGCTAGATAATCAGGCTCCTGTTGCACCAGCTGTACTTACAGAAAGTAAAGATGATCAGTTACAAATTAACTGGACACATACGGATACAAAAGATATATTCCGTTGGATTGTGTATTATCAATATGGGAACGACTGGTCCTATACCATCCTTAACCGAAACGATCAATCTTTTCGTATTAAAAAAAGTATGGATGATAAGGGCAATCAGGTGCATCTCAACCGGATTGCAGTATCAGCCATTGACAGAACAGGAAATGAGAGTAACCGAAAAGTAATGGAAGTGGGAAACTGACAGGACGATTCAAATCCCTACACCCATCAATTTCATCTCTCACCCAGCCATGCCACTAATTCTTTTTTAATGGCTTCACCCAATATTTTTTGTTTGGCAGGATCCTGTAAAAAGGCATGACTGACCGCATTATCACCTATCTCCAGTAATACACGGTAAGGGGCGGTGTTCACATGTTCATCAAGACTGTAAAAGCCAAGTTTGCCGGTGGCAGCACAACGGTAATCATTTCTGCCGGTAGTACTGTCGAGCAGCACTCCACGGTTTTCAAGATCAGTAGCTGTTGTTATGGCTTTGAGCAAACGCGCTGCCAGTTGCCGGTTTTCAGATTCAAACTTATCTCCATAATGAATATACCCCCATGCTGCATGGCGTTTGGTGCCGCCGTTATTATGCACGGCAATAAATACGTCAGGGTTGTGTTTATTAGCCTCCTGTAATTCAAAAGTATAGCCGGATATTTGTCCGTCAATTATGGCAGACGTTTCATTTACCACCGTGTTACTGCCCACATTTGCATGATGCAGATTTTCTTTCCCAAAGCTCCATACTTTGTATTCTTTTATATGCGGCTTTGTTTTCATGGCAGCTTCCACAATGGCATTGCAGGTAGCAGCTTCGCTAAAATCCTTGCCGGTATTGGTCTGGTGAGAAGGTTGCCAGATAACCACCGTTTTTTTTCTCCTCACTGAATGGTTTCCTTCGCTAATGGGTAACACTGCCATGAATGCACAGGAACTGCAGAAAATACATACGGGTATTAAATAACGGCGGAGTATCATGCGTGATTTTTATTAGGTAAGGTAGTAGTGTATACAATTATTTTCTGAGGTGTCACCAAATTTCCTTTATCATCCTTCCATTCCCTAACTTTATTTTGTTGTCTTCATCGAACTCACTCTTTCAATCAAACTGCTCTTCAGTACAATCCGGTCAATGCGGTTGCCAAAAGTTTTTTTCTCAATCATCCTGATCAATAAAGTAGCTGCTTCTTTTCCTATCTCAAAAGCGGGTGGCGTTATGGTGGAGAGTGAAGGCGATAGCAGGGAGGCCGTTCGCAGGCAGGAAAAGCTGATTATTTTAAGCTGTTGCGGAATCTTTAATTTAAGATCATTACATACATAATACGTTGAGATGGCTAATTTTTCCACGGATGAGAGAATACCGTCCGGTCGTCCCTTCATCTTTAGTAATTTTTTAATCAGCAATTTATTTGTATCATCAACATTGGTGCAGTCCACAATCATTTTTGGATCTTCCGGCAGGTTATATTTTTTTAGTGCCGCCTGGTAACCATGCATTCGTTTTTCTGAGGTTGACAAATAGCCTTTCACACGCAGGTAGGCTATTTTTTTACAGCCCGACTGTATCAGTTGTTCAGTGGCTTTGAGCCCCGCTTCATAATCATCTGTAGTTACCGTGGGGCATTCCATCATTTCCGGAACGCGGTCAAAAAAAACAATCGGTACACCTGTTTCATTAAGGTCAAGCAAATGTTTTACGCTGGCGCTATTCCCGCAAAGGGAAATTAATACACCATCAACACGGCCGCCCTGCAGGTGTTTAACCGTAGATTCTTCATTCAGGTAATCTTCGTGTGTGAGGTAAGTGAGAACATGGTAACCTTTTTGCTGTGCAACCAGCTGAATACCGTCAATAGCCAGCGCGAAATAATTATTGGCAATTTCAGGTATCACAACAGCTATCGTAACACTTTTTCTTTTGCGTAGTCCGCGGGCAAATGGGTTGGGCTGGTAGTTCAGTTTTTCCGCCATGGCCAGCACCCGTTTTTTTGTTGCGGCACTAATCTCATAACTGTCCCGCAACGCCTTTGATACAGACGATATGGAGAGCCCCAGTTCTTCAGATAATTTTTTCAGGTTTACACCACTCATAAAAGAAAAGTATCGGGTACATGAATGTAATAAGCGGATAGTGGATGTAGAAAATCCTCAAAATTTTACGAAAAAAGCTAATCTATTTTCGTAAAAGACATGGCAAATAACGAAAAAGCTGCATTTAGCAGCTATAATGATACGAAAAAGGCGAAAATTGAACACATTTCAATTTTCGCCTTTTCGTAAAAAACTAAGGGTAACTGTATCTTAATGCTGGGATATTTTGTGATGTGTACTGGTTAATGCAGGATGTTTTAATGCTTTATACCGCATCATTGCCTCAATAAAATAGTAGTCGGCATAGGTTAGCGGCACATCTACTTCTGAATTATTAGGCAAATGGCCTACGCTGTGTTTTAAAATAAATCCGCCATTTTCACCTGCCGCCGCTGTATAGGTTTGGGTGGAAAGAACACGTATCAGCTGTTCTGCAGTGCGGAGATATAGTTCACTGTCTTTACTATCTGCATACCTGCTCAGTTCCAGCAGGGCAGAAGCGGTAATAGCTGCTGCAGAAGCATCGCGGTAGGTGGCAGGTATATCAATGGAAT
This sequence comes from Chitinophagales bacterium, assembly GCA_038222655.1. Taxonomy (GTDB): domain Bacteria; phylum Bacteroidota; class Bacteroidia; order Chitinophagales; family Chitinophagaceae; genus Sediminibacterium. The sequence goes on from JBBRHM010000059.1 coordinate 18,996, forward strand.
TATAATCCCAGTAAGGAACTTTATCGGCAGGAAGATTAGGATGCGACAACATAAAATGCGCTATATGGTTTGCATGGGTAAGATATTTTTTATCCTTTGTTGCACGATACATTACGGTATAACCGTATAATCCCCATGCCTGTCCACGTGCCCAGGCAGACGAATCTGCAAAGCCCTGGGCGGTTTGTTTGGCTATCACCTGTCCCGTGGTAATGTCATAATCCACCACATGCCAGGAACTGTGGTCGGCCCGGTAATGATTTTTAATTGTGTTATCGGCATGAGTTACCGCGATCTTGTAAAAAGAAGAGTCGCCTGAAAATTTGGTTGCCCAGAATAATAATTCAAGGTTCATCATATTATCAATGATCACCGGAAATTTCCATTTGCCATGATCCCAGGAACGGATCACTCCTGCTTGGGTATTAAACCTTGTAGATAAGGATTTAGCGCTGTTCAGCAGAATCTCATTATATTCTTTAGAAGGAAATAAGCGGTTGGCATTTCCGTAACTGCAATACATCATAAAACCCAGGTCATGTGTTCCTTTATTAAATTGTTCTTTCTCCAGTAAGGATTGTTTACGCAATCCCTCATTCAGCATAGCTGTGTCATGCGAGTATTCATATAGGTACAAAAGCGAGCCGGGAAAAAAACCACTCGTCCACCAGCTGGTATTACTGGTCTCCAGTTTCTTAGTTGCCAGAAAGGTCTTGGGCATAACACCAGTGGGTGTGTGTGCTGCCAGGTATTTGTATTGATTAACTGCATTAATCATTGCCTTGTCAATTATTTTCAACAGATCAGCCGCGGGTTGCCGCTGCGCCTTTTGTTGTGAGAAAGCTGTACCTGAGATGGAAAGCACCAGGACTAATAGCAGGTATTTGTTATTTTTCCTCATACAAATTTTTATGGTAATAAAATTAAAAAAGCTTCCTGTAAAGTAGAATGCCATACTACGAAGTATGGCATTCTACTAAAAAAAATAATTACGCGGTTAGTCCTCCGGTATTTTGTCCAGTGGGGCAACATTAAGTTCTGATCCTGAATAGCCAAGATTCTGATTGATGCGTCCATCCGAATTACCATCGATGGCAGATTGGGGGATGGGCCATAATACATGGTACTGGCTGATCTTCATCATGTCCTGGTGAAGGGTAACAAAATTCTTTTTATAAAACAGATTTTTTTCCAGAATTCTGTCTACCATAAAATTGGAAGTAGAGAAATTACCCAGTGTATAGGTTTTGCCATTATATGGTTGTCCTGTTTTGGCAAATAAATAAGCGATCCTGGTTAACTCTGTTTTACGTCCTTCCT
>JBBRHM010000060.1:0-20247 GCA_038222655.1 Chitinophagales bacterium
AAACCAACAGAAATTTTTGAAGCCGTGCATAGTGGCAGGCATCCTAAATTACTGATGAATATTCATTCGGTGAGTGAAGTAAATAAACCGAATGTGGCGCTGAGTATGATAGAAGGGCCGGCCACCAGTAAAACTTTTGATAAAACAGAATAATGTGATGCTAATAAGTAAAGAGCAAATACAAAGTAATGCTGGCTTAGATAGTGGACATGGCATGAAGAAATGGGACTCATTTGTAAATGATTCTCCCAAACTTATATCAGATTGTAAAATGGCTTTAAAAGATTTTGAATAAATGACACTACTTGCTTTTGACTGGCTGTTACTGATCGAAAAACTGGTGCTTATTGCCATTATCGTTTTTGCGAGTCTGGGTATTGCATTATATACCACATTCGCAGAACGTAAAGTGGCGGCAGTTTTGCAAGACAGGCCCGGACCCAACCGTGCCGGCCCTTTTGGCCTGCTGCAACCTTTTGCAGATGGCTTGAAACTGATCATGAAAGAAGAGATCATTCCCAATACGTCTAATAAAGTATTGTTTGTACTGGGGCCGGTTTTGGCTATGACGGCTGCGCTAATGACCTGCGCCGTAATTCCCTGGAGCAGTCACGTGGAATTATTCGACAGGAGCATTGACCTTCAGATTGCAGATATCAATATTGGTATTCTGTATGTATTTGGTGTGGTTAGTATGGGTGTATATGGTATTATGATTGGCGGATGGGCCTCCAACAATAAATTTTCTTTGATGGCTGCTTTGCGAGGTGCATCGCAGGCCATCAGTTATGAACTGGCCATGGGATTGGCTTTAATTGCTGTATTGATGATATCCGGGTCGCTGAGTTTGAAAACAATTGTTGAACAGCAAATGGGACACACATGGAATATTGTTTACCAGCCGCTGGGCTTCCTCATATTTTTTATCTGTGCAATGGCTGAATGTAACCGTACCCCTTTTGACCTTCCCGAAGCAGAGAATGAACTAAACTTTGGCTACCACCAGGAATATTCATCTATGAAACTGGGCTTTTATCTTTTTGCCGAATATGTGAATATGATTATGAGCAGCGCTATTATGGCTTGCCTGTTCTTTGGCGGCTATGATATCCCATTCCTGGATGAAAGCACGCTGGCACCCAATATAGCAGCGATTCTTGGTATAGGCGCATTGTTAACTAAGATTGTGATCTTTATTTTTATATTCATGTGGATACGCTGGACCATCCCGCGTTTTCGCTATGACCAGCTGATGAACCTGGGATGGAAAACATTAATACCACTGGCATTATTTAATATGCTGGTAACCGGGGCAGTGATTTTGTGGAGGCAGGGATAGGAATAGTGAGAAGTGATAGATCGTCTTCGCGAGGAGGAACGAAGAATCGATCTGTGTTTTGAATAACATGTTAAGAGAGTTGACAGAGGCTGCTTCGTTCCTCGCAGTGACGACCAATGGTAAATAGGCAATCCTGAATAATGGTTGAATGTATTGGCCCTTGTTAATTGCCTGTTCACGAAAGCTGATAAATGGGGTAAAGAGATAAAGTTGGTATCAATAGTGTATAAAAATAGTTTTGCTAACTTTTAGCAATCAGTATAGAACAAGGAGAGAAAAAAATGCAGGCATTAACAAACAGAGCGAAAACGGTGGGACGAAAGCCCATGAACCTGATGGAGCGGTTGTATTTACCCGCTATCTTAAAGGGTATGGCTATTACGTTCAGTCATATTTTTAAAAAGCAGCCAACCATCCGTTATCCCGAGCAAACAAGGCCATTTAGCCCTGTGTTCCGCGGCCTGCATGTATTAAACCGCGATGAAGAAGGACGTGAAAAATGTACCGCTTGCGGTTTGTGTGCAGTAGCCTGCCCCGCAGAAGCCATTACCATGGAAGGTGCAGAGCGCCTCCCGGGTGAAGAGAATTTATACCTCGAAGAAAAATATGCAGCCAAGTACGAGATCAATATGCTGCGTTGTATTTTTTGTGGACTGTGTGAAGACGCCTGCCCGAAAGATGCCATCTATCTCAGCGAAACATTTGCCCCCTCTAATTTTACCCGCAAGGGATTTATATACGGGAAAGAAGATTTATTAATACCGGATCCTAAAACCGAGCCAGAAGCATATGCAAAAGCCAGGGGCAAGGATGCACCAACAACCGCTAATAATTAGTAATTAATGATTAGTAATTAATAATGGGAAAATCCGTTGCTAATTGCTAATTACTAATTACCAATTACTAATTAAGTAATTATGGGTACGATCGAAGTATTATTCTTTTTTCTTACAGCATTGACCATCTTCAGTGCCATTATGGTATTGGTGAGTAAAAATCCTGTTCATAGTGTGTTATGGCTGATCGTTGTGTTCTTTGCTATTTCGGGGCATTATATTTTACTGAATGCACAGTTTCTGGCTATAGTAAACCTGATTGTATATGCAGGGGCTATCATGGTACTGTTCCTTTTCGTAATTATGCTGATGAACCTGAATGCAGAAACCGAACCGCAAAAGCATGTATGGATGAAACTGGCCGGCGCTATTTCGGGGGGCTGTTTTTTAATGGTATTGGTTTCCCTGGTTCGCCAGGCTGGTGATATGAATGGCAAAATGGCCATGATGAAAGATGGCAATATAGGGTTGATAAAAAACCTGGGTAAAGCATTATTCAGTGATTATGTAGTACCGTTTGAAATTACGAGTGTACTGTTTTTGAGCGCGATGGTGGGCGCAGTGGTGATAGGGAAAAAAGACTAGAAACCCCTTGCCACCTGAAGGGCGAACAAGGGAATATTTGTTTACATTAAAATAAAGCCCCTTTGGGGTTTGGGATATGCCAATACAATATTACATCTATCTCTGTTTAACCTTATTCAGCATTGGTATTATTGGTGTGCTTACGCGCCGAAATGCAATCATTGTGTTTATGTGTGTGGAACTTATGCTGAATGCTGTGAATTTATTGTTGGTGGCATTTTCAAAAATGCACCATGGCATTGCACTGGTTGCAGATCCTAATACCACGGCAGGTATTGAGGGACAGTTGTTTGTTTTCTTTATCATGGTGGTGGCTGCAGCCGAGGTAAGTGTGGGACTGGCCATAATTGTTATGATGTACCGCAATACGCATTCGGTGGATATTAATTTTTTGAACAGGTTGAAAAACTAAGCACCCCCTAAACCTCTAAAGGGTCAATTAATGGGTGGTGAATGATGAATATTTTTTTAACATTTTTAGTCTGTAAGATTAAAAATTAAATAAAGCCCCTTTAGGGGATTGGGGTATGAGCAAACTCGTTTATTTAGTTCCTTTATTTCCCCTGCTGGGCTTTCTCATTAACGGATTGGGAAGAAGGTCGCTGTCAAAATCATTGATCAGTATGATCGGCAGTGGCAGTATACTGGCTTCTTTTGTAGTAAGCCTGATACTGTTTTTCGATGTTAAAACAAATGGCGGAACGGTTAGCACACTGTTCAATTTTATTAAGGTAGACAGTTTTACGGTACCATTTGCTTTCCAGGTAGATCAATTATCTTCTATCTTTCTGTTGATTATTACAGGTATCGGTTTCTTGATCCATCTATACTCTTCTGCCTATATGAAGGAAGAAGAACCACAGCATTACGGCCGGTATTTTGCTTACCTGAATCTGTTCGTATTCTCCATGTTATTGCTGGTGTTGGGGGCCAATTATGTGATCATGTTTATTGGGTGGGAAGGGGTAGGTCTTTGCTCATATTTATTGATTGGTTTCTGGTTTAAAAACAACAACTATAATTACGCCGCCAGGAAAGCCTTTGTTATGAACCGTATTGGCGATCTTGGTTTTTTACTGGCCGTGTTCTGGTTATTATTAAAATTGGGCACGGCTTCTTACGGCGATGTGTTTGCCAACCTATCTAAACTCAGCAGTTTTGATATCACGGCAATTACCACTTTACTGTTTGTGGGCGCTATGGGTAAAAGTGCACAGATACCTTTATATACCTGGTTGCCGGATGCGATGGCTGGCCCCACACCAGTATCAGCATTGATTCATGCGGCTACAATGGTTACAGCCGGCATTTACATGATCGCACGTAGTAATCTTTTATATACCATGGCTCCCGCTACGCAAACACTGGTGGCAGTGATAGGATTGGCCACCGCTATTTTCGCGGCTACGATCGCATTAAAACAGAATGATATTAAAAAAGTGTTGGCCTACTCAACCGTTAGCCAGCTGGGCTATATGTTTTTGGGGTTGGGTGTGGGAGCGTATACAGGCGCAGTTTTTCACGTAATGACACATGCTTTTTTTAAAGCTTTATTATTTCTGGGTGCCGGTTCCGTAATTCATGCTATGCATCATGAACAGGATATCCGTAAAATGGGTGGATTGAAAAAATACCTGCCCATTACCCATATAACTTTCTTTCTGGCCTGTTTAGCTATCGCAGGTATTCCGCCATTTTCCGGGTTCTTTTCCAAAGATGAAATACTGGCCGCGGCTTTTGCCAAAAATCCAGTGTATTATTTTATAGGGGTAGGCGGGTCCTTGCTCACAGCTTTTTATATGTTCCGTTTATATGCACTTACCTTTCTCGGAAAATTCAGAGGCACACTGGAGCAGGAACATCATGTGCATGAAAGTCCATGGCAGATGACTCTCCCCTTAATCATACTCGCGGTTCTTTCTGTGGTCGGCGGATTTATTGGTATACCTGAGGTGTTTGCGGAAAATGCACATAGCCTGGAACATTTTCTTGCACCCATCTTTGCAGAGTCTGTCAAAATCGCCGGGCTTCATCACCTGGAAGCTTCACAGGAATACCTGATGATGGGCGGTTCTACAGTAGCGATCATAGTGGTTATTTTCTTTGCGGTAAAAAACTATCAAACATACCAATACAACGAAAAGGAAAATACAGGGTTGTCAAAAGTACTCGAACGCAAATGGTATATTGACGAAATGTATGACACTATCATTGTTAATCCATTGAATGGACTTGGTGGTTTTTTTAAAAATATCGTTGAGAAAAGCGGTATCGATGGATTCGTAAATGGCGTAGGCAAAATGGTGGCCTATAGTTCAAGGCAACTTAGGTTATTACAAAGCGGTCAGGTGGGTAATTATATTTTGATCATGGTACTGGCAATTGTGGTATTTGTGCTGGTCTGGTTTAATGATATTTCCATCATGCGTTTTTTCAGTAAAATATTTTAATAAGGTTTACTAGCGATAAAGAAAGAAAATGATCCCTGTTTTACTCATATTGATCCCATTGTTTACAGGCCTGGTTGCCTTCTTCCTGAAAGAGTCAGCCTCTGTTAAAGGATGGGCGCTGTTATCGTCCGTAATCAGCCTGCTGGTTGTATTGGCTGGTGTGTTTTTTTACCCCAAACATCAGTTGGCTTTTGACATAAGCTGGCTACCCGATCTTGGCAGCCGCTTCTCCTTACAAATGGATGGAATGGGTAAAATGCTGTGTCTGTTAACGGCAGTTTCCTTTCCCCTCATCTTTGTTGCAACTTACAGGAACACCTATAAAAATGCCGGCAGCTTTTATGCTCTGATGCTATTAACACAGGCTGGCTTAACGGGTGTGTTTGTAGCTACTGATGCATTACTCTTTTATTTCTTCTGGGAACTGGCGCTGGTACCCGTTTACTTTCTTTGTTCCTTATGGGGAGGTGAGAAAAGAATTGCGGTTACCTTTAAGTTTTTCATTTACACTTTCATTGGTTCCTTATTAATGCTGGTGGGTATATTATACCTGTATTTTCATACACCGGATCATTCTTTTGCCTTACAGTCATTTTATCATATTCAACTGGATGCAAAAGCCGAAGCCTGTATCTTCTGGTTATTTTTTATTGCGTTTGCCATTAAAATGCCCATATTTCCTTTTCATACCTGGCAGCCGGATGCGTATGAGCAATCGCCAACTGCAGTTACCATGGTATTAAGCGGCATAATGGTTAAGATGGGAATTTTTGCTGTGATCAGATGGCTGCTTCCTGTATTTCCGAATGCATCGCTCCAGTTCAATAACCTGATTATTATTCTTTCAGTTACAGGCATGTTGTATGCGTCCCTGATTGCCATACGTCAGGATGATATTAAACGGCTTATCGCTTATTCATCTATAGCGCATATTGGCTTAATGAGTGCGGCCATGTTTGCACATAACAGCACCGGACTACAGGGTGTGATGATACAAATGTTCAACCACGGTATTAATGTGATTGGTCTCTGGATTATCGCCGATGTTATAGAACAACAATTAGGCACACGCAAGTTCAGTGAACTTGGCGGACTGGCCCAAAAGGCGCCGGTACTGGCCATTCTGCTGGTGATTATGGCATTGGCTAATATTGCACTGCCGCTTACCAATTCATTTGTTGGCGAGTTCCTCATGTTTACGGGTTTGTTCCAGTACAATGCCTGGATGGCTGCGGTAGCAGGGATCAGTGTAATACTGGCAGCAGTGTATACATTGAATATGGTGCAGAAAATTTTATACGGACATACGGTAATTATTACGGAGAAAACATCAGATATTAACCGCAATGTTCAGTTCGTATTAGTTGTATTGGTTATTATCGTTCTCTTTCTGGGTATGTATCCCCAGCCGATGATCGACCTTACAAAAGAGTCAGTGAGTGCAGTTATGGTAAATCGTTAATGTAGAATTCAGTGTGTTAAAACACACGCCAAGATAAGTTTTATGAATGCAATTATTATTTCTGCTTTACTGGGTGTTGTAATGATGTTCAGTGGCATCATGATAAAAAACAGGTCTACGATTACTAATATCGCTGCCGCCGGGTTGGTTTTGCTGCTGGCAGCTAACCTGCTCAATACCTATGGCGGATGGGTGATACAGGTAAATACCCATTCGCTGCTGAACTTTGAAAAGTTTGGACTGTTCTTCAATTCCATTGCTATTGGTTCTACTTTACTCTATGTATTACTGAGTGGCCGCGATATAGAAAAAACAGGGTTGTATACGGCAGAATATTATGCACTCATCTTTTTTGTTTTATGCGGGGTCAGTATCCTGTCTTCTTTTACCGGGTTACTGATGTTGTTTATCGGCATCGAAATACTATCCATCCCTTTATACATTCTTACCGGTGCTGACAAGCGAAACCTGAAAAGTAATGAAGCATCGCTGAAATATTTTTTGATGGGTGCATTTTCAACAGGTATTATGCTAATGGGTATTACACTTATTTATGGAGCTACCGGCTCATTCACTTTGGGACATTCTGCTGTTCTACCCTCTACCGGCGAAATACGAACATCGTTTCTGGAAGTGGCGGGAATGTTGCTGGTATTTGTTTCCATGTGTTTTAAAGTATCTGCTGCGCCTTTTCATTTCTGGACACCGGATGTATATGATGGCGCACCGAGTGTGTTTACATCTTTCATGTCAACCATTGTAAAAGCTGCCGGCTTTATTGCCTTCGTACGTTTGTTCGATATGCATACAGAAGTACTCGGACCAACCTGGAAACTCTTACTTGGTTTTGTCATCATCGCCACTTTGCTGATTGGTAACATCACAGCCGTATTTCAGCAAAGTGTAAAACGTATGCTGGCGTATTCCAGTATTGCACAGGCCGGGTTTATGCTGTTCTCTTTATATAGCAATAACGATCTTGCCAAAGAAGGCATACTGTTATATGCCGTTGCCTATAGCCTTGCTACGATTGGTATTTTTGCCATACTCATTAAAATGAACGACTATACATTTGATGGATTTAACGGGCTCGCAAAGTCACAGCCTGTACTGGCATTTACCAATACGGTTTTCCTTTTATCACTTGCGGGTATTCCTTTAACAGCAGGATTTTTTGCCAAATACTATATGCTGGCGTCTGTTGTAAAAGCAGGTGGTTCTTTATGGTTGGTGGTAGTAGCTGTTTTATTTGCAGCGGTAAGTGTGTACTACTATTTTCGGGTAATACAGGCTATGTATTTCAAAGAAGGAGAAGCTACAACTGCACCTGTTGGAACAAGTTTTAAAACCATACTGGTACTATTAGCCGGTTTAATTGTTCTTATTGGAATATTTCCATCCCTTGTGCTTTATTGGTTCTATTTTTAACCGTTCCTCATATTTATAGACGTGCATTGGCAGAGATGGTCATTCTCATTTATCTTTAACAGGTTGAACCGTTGATGTAAACCCGCACAAATGACCGCTTTTGATTCTCTCACACTGGCATGGCGCACCGTACGCAGTAACAAATTGCGTACTGGCATTACTGTGGCCATTATCGCATTTGGCATTATGGCCCTTATCGGCATCATTACCGCTATTGAAGCCATGAATCAGAGCCTGAAAGAAAGTTTTTCTTCTATGGGCGCCAATGCATTCAGTATACGTTTTAAAGAATCCCGTGTACGTTTTGGTGGTAACGGTCGGAATGGAGATTTTGCTAAAACAAAACGGGGATTGAAAGAAAAAAAATCTAACCTCGGTAAAGCTATCCGTAAAGAAGAAGCAGAATTTTTTAAAGCCAACTTTACTTTCCCCAATGCGAAAGTGAGTGTATACCGCCGCGGTCCGGGTGCGCAGGAAATTCATTACGGAGAAAAAAAGACGAACCCGCAGATAACGATCTGGGGTGGCGATGAGAATTATCTGCCGGTTAATGGCTATGCGGTGGAAAGAGGCAGGAGCCTCAACAACCTTGATATAGAGAGCGGCCGTAATGTATGTTTGCTCGGCGCCAATGTAGCCACTAAGCTTTTTGGTAGCAGACCCGAAAAATGTGTTGATAAAATCGTTAGGGTAGGGAGCCTTCCTTATCGTGTAATTGGGTTATTAAAAAGTAAAGGATCCAGCGCCTTGTTACGACAGGATGATATGATACTTACTTCTTACACCAACGTGCGTAATTTTAGTAATGCCAATCCTTCTTACATGATTGGTGTAATAGTAGGCAATGTTAAAGAACTGGATGTGGCCACAGATGAAGCAACTTCCGTATTCCGTGCCGTAAGAAAATCAGAGCCAACCGAAGACAATAATTTTGTGGTAGAACGTAGCGATAAATTTGCAGAACTTTTTATTGGTTTCTTAAGCAGCATCACCGGTTCTGCGGGCGCTATCGGTCTCATAACCTTAATTGGTGCAGCTATTGGTTTAATGAATATTATGCTGGTTGCGGTGAATGAACGTACGAAAGAAGTGGGACTGATTAAAGCTATAGGAGGCAAAAGTAAAAATGTGCGCCAGCAATTTTTATTTGAAAGCCTGATCATCAGCCTGCTGGGTGCATTATTCGGTATCATTCTTGGCGTAATGGTGGGTAATCTTTTTTCTATTGTACTTAAAACAGGTTTCGTAGTTCCCTGGACATGGGTGATCATTGGCATCGTTATCTGTTCAATAGTAGGCCTGGCTGCCGGTATTTATCCCGCTATGAAAGCGGCCCGTTTAAATCCTATTGTAGCTTTGCGTTATGAGTAATTAGTTCTTTTTTTATTTTAGAAATAATCTCCCAGATACCTATATGAACTTTTCTTGACCCTCTGTGCCTAAGTGGTTAAAAAAAATCACAAGGCTTGCATCCTTATCTTTTAAAATACGATTTCAGTTTATCATTAATATAATACTTAATATCCTCCTCAGTTACATGTGCTCTCAGCCATTCAGCAGAAGGCCGGTATTGCTGCATAAATTGTTGTAGCCCCTCATTTTTCAACCCACTGTATTTGGTTACCAGTAATGCAGGAAACCGGTAATTGATATAGGCTTCCTTTTCATTTGATTCAAAAAAAGAAAAAGCTTTTCGTTTATTTTTTTCATGTCTCGAAAACCGGTCAAGGTTAAGCGCAATACCAGCGCCGGAATTGGCCTGTGATAACGTGGGAATCTTATAACTTACAATGTCCTGTAAAAAATCTTTTCTTCTTTCCATACTGTCTAACTGGTAACGGCTAACACTTCTGCCGGTTACGGTTACATTGCCCAGGCTATAGGTTATTGGTGAAAGTATCAGTGCCAGTGTATCCTGCGCCAGGTATTGATTACTGTAATGAATCGTATCAAAATAATAACCCACTGCTGCAAATGATAAAACCTGGTTCTCTGACAGTTCCATTTTAAAACGCCCCGTGTTTCCTGTCATCACTGTCCTGCCTGTATTGAGGTTTGTTACACTTGCCAATATTATCGGTTCATGTGTTACACTATCTCTGAGGTAACCAAATATGGTATTATTTTTCTTTTGGGCATAGGAAGTGAGGCTTACACAAAACATCAGAAATAAACATACTGCTCTCATATACATACTTTGTGTGAAGGTAGGCCATCAATGTATCTCTACTGTACAGCAGCACTATACATTTGTTGTGAAGGAATACTTAAAAAAACAAAAGCCTCACATGGGTGAGGCCTTTGTATACAATAATCAGTGAACTGAATTATGATTTGGGATCTAATGCTTTTTTAATCCTGTCAGATACATCCTGTAAATGATATTTACTCATCCGGTCAGCCGTATTTGGAATAGATGCATTAATCTCAGATTGTAACATTCTTAACTGTCCTCTAACTACAGAAGTTACATCTGTATTCTTAATATTAACCTGCGTATTAACGAATGGGCGGCCATTAATAATAATGGTGCCGCCGGTTAGGGTGGATGCAGGTGTTATCAAATCAATCAGTTTTTCTGCATACGCTTTCTGCAGGTTTCTCCTGTAGGGATCAATTGTTTTTTTAGTGCTTAGCTCACTCCAAATGCCTTTGCGCACATCATCCATCATTTCATCAATGGTGTAGGTGTTCGAACCATAGCGGTTGGTTGCAGCAACCAGTTTAAATAAACGCTGACCATCCAGTAAGCTGTTCAGAGCGCTGGTTTGAGTGTTCTGAATTCTTTCAGTGGTTGCAGGAGACGCAATCTTGTTCAGTACATTTTTATCCAGTAACCAGATTGGTGTTTCAAACAATTGCCTGTTCAGGAATGACACCGCTTCTTTTTGGGTAGCTTTTGGCGTGGGTTCATAAACATCACCGGTTTGTTCAACGCTTTTGAAGGTTTCCTGTATGCCACCTACGTTTGCGGTTACGTGACCCATATACCGTGCAAACTGGGTTGTTAACTGTGTGTACAGGTCGTTCAGGTTTTCAAAATGATCGGCTTCTTCTTTGCTCCACTCAGGTAGGGAAGGAAGGATGCGTTTCAGGTTTTTAATACCATATTCACTTGCTTTCATGCTGTTGTCGCCAAGATCTTCCGTTTGCGCCCTTGGGTCACCATTACGGCCCTCACCTCCAAACCATAAACGTGGGTTGGCACCCAAACGTTCTACAACCCATTTGTTATTGATCCTCTGGTCTTTTTCAACATCCCCTTCACCCAGGTATTTATATCCCCATTCAATTGCCCATTTATCATAATCACCTATGCGGGGAAACAGCCCAACTTCTGTAATATTATCTTCCGGCTGCGCCACATAATTAAAACGTGCATAGTCCATGATAGAAGCCGTATGTCCATTGGCCTCCACCCATGCTTTGTTACGCAGATTTTCTACCGGTGTTTTACTGCTGCTGCCCATATTATGGCGAAGACCGAGGGTATGGCCCACTTCGTGCGATGACACAAAACGTATCAGCTGTCCCATTAGCTGGTCATCAAATTTCATTTTTCTGGAATTAGGATCTACCGCAGCCGTTTGAACCAGGTACCAGTCGTGCACCAGTTTCATTACATTATGATACCAGCCGATATGGCTCTCAAGGATCTCCCCGCTGCGCGGATCATGTACCTGCGGGCCATAGGCGTTTTCAATATCTGATGCGAAATAACGGATCACAGAATAACGCGCATCTTCGAGGCTCATGTTTGGATCATTGGGCCATTCTTTACCAACGATGGCATTTTTGAAACCGGCTTTCTCAAAGGCTTTCTGCCAGTCGTTAATACCGTCAATCAGCGGTTTCACCCATTGTTTAGGTGTTGCAGGATCTATATAATATACAATTTGCTTGGCCGGTTCAACCAGTTCGCCACGTTTGTATTTGTCTAAGTCTTCAGGTTTTGGTTCCAACCTCCAGCGTACAGCAAATGTCTGGTTATTCACTTTCTGCTGGTCGTCGGTGTACACCACAAAACGGTCTGCAAAAAAGCCCACCCTTGAATCAAATAAACGACGCACCATCGGCACTCTTGGCAGCATAATCATGGAGGTATTCAGTTCCAGGGTTACGGCACCTGCTGCCTGAGCCGCAGGCAAAGTAGGGCCGCCGCCGGGTATACCCACACCAAAACCACCGGCACCACCGGATGAATAGGTTTTTACCGTTCTGATCTCTGTATTTATCGGGTAGGTATTAATGCTTTGAATATACGACCTGTCTGAAGCAAGTGCACCCAAACCGAACTGTCGTTTATCAGCGGGATCAAGACTTACAATCTGGTTATCATTTTTGAAAAAATCGGTTATATCAATTACCACGCTGGAAGAATCTTTTCCATACGCTGCTACCGGAAATGCAGCAGCAATGGGATCGAGGTAAGAGTTTTTAACCGCTTTTGAAATGGCAGTAGTAGAATCAGCCGTGCTTATCAAGGTAACTACGCGAATAAATACATTGTTACTGGGCCCTCTTTCAAATTTCAGGCTCTGCTCATTCACCACTTCACCGCCGTATCTACCCCCCCCGCCGGCTACTTTACTGTATCGTGTAACCGCCAGTATCTCACGGCCCATGGTACTATCCGCTATTTCAAAATAGTATTTGTCGTCTACCTTGTGAACGGTAAAAAGCCCTTTTTTAGTGATGGCTTTGTCTGTAATTACATCTTTATAGGGCTTGGGCTTTGCTACAGCACCAATTCCGCCAAGGTTTCCAAAAACGTTCCCTAAGTTACCCCTTGGTGCTGCGGGAAGGGAGTCCCGTTGAGCCATAACCATGTTTGAAGCCATTAAAGCAATTACCAGCAATTTTCTTTTCATAAATGTGTGTTTGTGTAGTAGTTGGAATATTTTTTAAAGGTAAGGCCTCAGGCTATAGCATAGTCAATTTTTCCGGGCCTCATACATGAATGGTGAAAGCGGTTTTTTTACCGGTGAAATCTTTGCCGGACTACCTTTTAAGTTGTCATAAATGGGAGGGTAGAAAAATTGGCTAAAGAAAAAGTTTACCTGAATCTGCTGCTGCATTCAATAAAATAGCTAATTTGTATTCCCTTCTAACTTTTTGAAACAATGTTTTGCTTTTTCAAAACATTTTTTAGTAGAATTGCGGAAGCAAATTTTTTAAACCAACTGTAATTTTTAAACCAAAAAATCAATTGAATCATGGCTGAAACAAAACCATCCGCAAGTGTTGCCGTAAAAAGCCCATCTTCCGCACAACCTAAGAAGAGCAGTAATTCCATCTCGTGGATGGCTCCACTTTTATGTATGATCCTCGGTTACGTCATTTGGCGTTTTGTGTTGGGAGCGCCCAGTAATTTCGGTCACCCCGATCCAAATGGTGGCTTTTGGCCTCAGCACAAAGATCCAAAAGGAACACTTACGAAAATGTACGAGGGCGGTATCATTGTACCCGTACTGATCGGATGTTTTCTTTTAGTGGTTACTTTCTGTATTGAAAGATTTCTCACCGTTTCTAAAGCTGCCGGAACCGGAAGCATTAGTGAATTTGTGCGCAATGTGCAGTTTCACCTGGCCAACAAAGAAGTTGACAAAGCACTGGCAGCCTGCGACAAGAAAAAAGGATCTGTTGGAAATGTAATGAAAGCAGGTTTGAAGAAATACAAAGAAATGATCACTAACACAGAATTGGTAACAGAACAGAAAGTATTGAACATTCAGAAAGAAGTGGAAGAAGCCACAGCTCTTGAATTGCCAATGCTGGAAAAAAACCTGGTATTCTTATCAACTATTGCATCTGTAGCTACCCTGTTAGGTCTGTTAGGTACGGTAATGGGAATGATCAGATCTTTCTCTGCATTAGGTGAAGAAGGTGGTGGAGATGCTGCACGTGCCTTGTCACAAGGTATTTCTGAGGCCCTGTTCAATACTGCACTGGGTATCGGTACTTCTGCTGTTGCGATTATCATGTACAACGTGTTCACAACCCGCATTGACGGAATTACTTACGGAATTGACGAATCTGGTTTCACTTTAACACAAAGCTTTGCTGCTAACTACAAATAGTTCCCCGGAATTTTGTGGAAAACAGACAGTTTTGAATCTTAATCGTGAAACACTTAAATAAATAACAATGGGTAGAGCCAAATTACCTCGTAAGAGTACCAGCATCGACATGACGGCGATGTGTGACGTGGCCTTTCTGTTGTTGTCATTCTTTATCCTTACAACGAAATTCAAGCCCTCGGAAGCGATCGCTGTAACCACACCCAAATCTGTGGCTGCGAAAATTGCCCCGACAAAAGATATCGTTGAGATAATTATTGACAAGGACGGCAAGGTGTTTCTTACCATGGATGATGCAGGAAAGAAAGAAGCCATTGCTAATTCGCTGAATAGTTCAAGGAAACTGGGAATGAATGTAACTGCCTTTAAGAATGCACTTTTCTTTGGTGCGCCTTTCGGCAGTATGGCATCCTTCCTGGCACTTCCGGAAGACCAGCGTAAAGGCAATGTATTACCGGGTATTCCTGTAAAAGATACAGCTAATAATGAAATGGTTGAATGGATGCGTGTGATCAAAGAAGCTTATCAGGGAGGGAAAATGAATGTACTGGTAAAAGGCGATAACCTTGCCAAATACCCCGCATTTAAAAACGTAATCGATGCTTTCAAAAAGAATGATGTACTGAAATTCCAGATGATCACGAACCCGCAGGGTGTACCTGTGGGAACTGACCTGTATAAGCAAACGCAGGCAGGTTTGAAAAGAGAGGAATAACAGAACAGCAGTGTAAATAAATTATCAATAAAAACTAAATTCTACCGACATGGCAGAAATGGATACCTCGAGTGGCGGTGGCCATAAAAAAGGTCCCGGCGTCAAAAAAGGGAAGAAACTATCTACCCGGGTTGACCTTACGCCCATGGTGGACCTGGGCTTCCTGCTTATCACGTTTTTCATCTTTACAACAACGATGAGTCAGGCTACCGCTATGCGTCTTTTTTTACCGAAAGATGCCGATAAACCGGAGGATCAGAATAAGGCAAAAGAGTCGGGCGTAATAACCATCCTTTTAGGAAAAGACAATAATGTTTTTTACTATGAAGGAACACTGGATAATAGCGCATCGAATTTTAAGTCTTCCAATTTCCATGATATCCGTACTGTATTGATGGACAAAAAACAGCGTACACCCGAAAAAGATTTGGTAGTTGTATTAAAACCTTCGGAGGAGTGTACGTATAAAAACGTAGTAGACATATTAGATGAAATGACCATTAATGTTTTAAAGCGTTATGCCCTGGTTGATATTTCCGATGTAGAATACCAGTTGGTAAAAGCATCTGAGAGCGCAGCCGCAACATCGGCGCAAAAATAATTGTGGAATATTTCATTAACAGAATCTAATTACAAAAGACATTACCATGGATATAAATAAAATTGCATCCGCAGATCTTCTGGACATCGTGTTTGATGGACGGAATAAGGAGTACGGTGCATACCAGTTGCGTAAGACCTACAACTCGCGCATTAGAAATGCGCTGATAGGTACTGTCGCTATCTGCGTATTACTACTGGTGGCGTCTATTATTGCTAACTCTGCCGGCACAAAAAAAGCAGAAGTAGTGGTGCAGGACGTAACACTGGAGAATATGAAAACGGAGGAAAAGAAGCCTGAACCGCCACCCCCTCCGCCGCCACCAAAACAGGAACCACCTAAAGTTGAAATCACCAAATTTACCCCGCCTAAAATCGTTCCGGATAAAGAAGTAAAACCCGATGAAGAAATTAAGGAAGTAGAGAAACTGGAAGACACCAAGATTGGTACCATTAACCAGCAAGGTGCCAAAGATGAAGGTATCGTGGCCCCACCTGTAGAAAAATCTACCGGTGTAGTTGAAGCCCCTAAAGTAGAAGAAGACTACGATAAAGTATTTACCGTAGTACAGATTGCTGCAGAATTTCCGGGTGGATTACCTGCCTGGACAAAATACCTGGAGCGTAATCTGAACAGGGATCTTCCGGTTGAAAATGGTGCACCTCCGGGAAAATATACAGTGGTGGTTTCTTTTATTGTTTCCAAAGACGGATCTATCAGTGAGGTATCTGCTGAAAATGATCCAGGCTACGGAACCAAAGCAGAAGCCATACGTGTAATCACGAAGGGCCCTAAATGGAAACCTGCGGTACAGAACGGCAGAAACGTAATCTACCGACACAAACAAAGTATCACCTTCCAGGTATCAGAAGAATAATTCCGCTGGCATCCTATTTATAAAAAATCCCTGCAATTTTTGCGGGGATTTTTTTGTGAATGGAAGAATGGTGAGTAGTGTGTAAGTAAACGGGTTATGTAAAAGCAAATTCAGCATTACCTATTGCTCATTCACCATTCAACGCCTTTCTCTATTTTTGCAGTCAAATAAACAATATGTCAGTACAACTAAGCGGATGGGATGATACGATTGTGGCGTTGGCCACACCGCCGGGTATTGGCGCCATTGGGGTAATTCGTGTAAGCGGAAAAGACGCATTTGCCGTAATGAACGAATTTTTTCCTTCAAAAAATCTTTCAGAACAGGCTTCGCATACACTGCATGTGGGTTATTTGAAAGAGAAAGGGAAAATATTGGATGAAGTAGTTCTTTCTTTATACAGGGGTCCGAGGTCGTATACAGGCGAAGATGTGATTGAGATCAGTTGTCATGGCTCACCTTTTATCCAGGAAAATATTATGCAGGCTATTACCCGAAAAAATGTGCGGGTGGCCAGGCCCGGAGAGTTTACACAACGTGCTTTTTTGAATGGCAAGATGGATCTTACACAGGCAGAAGCGGTAGCAGATCTTATTGCGAGTAATACGGAAGCTAGCCGCAGAACAGCTTTGCACAGTATGCGAGGCGGATTTTCATCCGATCTTCATCAACTGCGTGAACAACTGATACGCTTCTCTGCTATGATAGAACTGGAGCTCGATTTTTCGCAGGAAGATATTGCCTTTGCAGACCGTGCACAACTTAATCATCTTATTGATCAGCTAACCGAATCAACCAATCGGCTCCTGCATTCGTTCCGCTTAGGCAATGTAATCAAGAATGGTGTACAGGTAGCCATTATTGGCAAACCTAATGCAGGTAAATCAACGCTGCTAAATACGTTACTAAATGAGAACCGTGCCATCGTTAGTGATATTGCGGGCACTACAAGAGATACCATTGAAGAAGTTTTACAGATAGATGGCATATTGTTTCGCCTGATTGATACGGCGGGCATCCGGGAACATACACAGGATCTGATTGAAAGTATTGGTGTAGAAAGAAGTTTTGAAAAAATGCGCGCCGCTAACGTTGTTATCTACCTGTTTGATGTAAATGAAATCGATGCTGTATTGCTGCAATCGGTGGTAGATAATTTTAAGAAAGAAAAAATAGCGTACATCCTTGTCGGTAATAAAACAGATGGAAAAGAAGACGCTGTAAAGCAGCAGTTCTCAGCTTTCACCCAAATTATTTTTATCTCGGCAAAAGAACATACTAATATTGACGCGTTAAAAAAAGCACTGGTAGCAAAAGTAATACAAGGAGATATCGAGGCCGAATCTACTATTATAACTAATGCACGGCATTACGAAGCTTTACAAAAGTTAAGCGTGGCGTTAGCAGATGTGCAACAGGGGCTGGATGATAAACTTTCCGGCGACCTGCTCGCTTTGGATATAAGGCAATGCCTACATTATCTCGGAACCGTTACCGGGCAGATAACAAATGAAGATCAGCTGGATTTTATTTTTAGCAAGTTTTGTATCGGGAAGTAGCCGGCACACTATCTACACACATTCTACAGGGGCTACATTCATTCTCAGCGGATTATACTTGCCGATAGTTGCCTTTTCTTGCCTTTAGTAGCCGGATAGTTGTGACTATTTCGGTTACTACCCTCCAATAGGAAAAGATTTGAGAAGTAAGGGACAGCTTATGGGTAACAATGATACAGTATGATACACAAAGAGATACTGATGATACGAACGGTATGATTGCGTAAAGTAAACAGATAATAAGTGGATAGTCGCAATTGTAGATTGGTGGATTTCGTATATTTAAGTGTTAGCGGTATTTTTTTAAGACACTACAGACATTGAACATTGCAGCTATAAACGAACAAGACAGTAAAGAACAAAATTAAACCAATAAGCAAAACAATATGCACAGCTTCGTTTTCAAGCGACAACCAAAATCATATAACAGCGGTTTCAAAAGCGAACTTGCAAAGACAAATTATTTGACTGAATTAGAAAATTCTATAAAGCAATTCAATACAATAACTGCACCATTTTCTGACGATCTTTACGGAGTGGTTTATTACTTTCATAAAAAGCATACAGGAACAGATGCTGATAATATTAGCAAACCACTTTGGGACATTCTGAAAGGTATTTTATTTAATGACGACCATCAAATCAAATTAAGAATTGCAGGAGATATTGATATTTCCGCAGGGGATTTCAGTATAATTGACTTTTCAAATCTTCGTGGTGAAATAACAGCAGAACTAATTGAAGCATTTGAAACAAAAGACCATATTGTATATGTTGAGTGCGGACTTTTAAACAACTCTATGTATAAATTTAATTTGGAAGAGAATGGAAATTAAGAAACAATATTTACAAAAGTATCTTCACTTCATTGCAATTGACCAAATCGCGGAGGATTACATTCAAAGAGGGTACAAGGTTTCTAAAGAGGAACAACTTGGAAAATATAAAGCGGACATAATTGCAAGAAAAGACAAAGAAACTATTGTCATTGAAGTTAAGTCAGGTAAAATGACATCGCAGAAAAGGGAAGCTATTACAGAACTTGGAAATTATGTTCGTGGACAAGGCAACTATAAATTTCTTGTTGTAATTGCTACGCCTCCGAAAGAAAAGAAACTTGAAATTACAGACATTGAACAATTATTATTTGCTTATTTCATTGACGAATTTCCAGACGAACTGATTTCACTTTCAACACATACAAGATTAGAGGAAATTAAGGACATTGACATTGACGAAATATCAATTGACGGCAAATCAATTTTTATTAAAGGTGACGGCGTAGTTGAGATTGAACTACAATATGGTTCAGACGGAGACCAAGGCCGTGGAGATGGACACAAGAACTACGACAATTATCCTTTTAATTTTACAATGACATTAGAATATGACAGTAATCTTGAACTTAAAATTACTAATGTTGATGAACTTGAAGTTGACACATCTTCATTTTATGAGTAGTGCTGATCATTCACAGGGAGACCTACTTTGCGAGAATAAAACTACCGCTAACATTGCATTGCAGCAATTGGGGTTGACGAATAGCGTTTTTCATCTTCAGCAAAAAAATCGGCAGTAGTTCCAGCTTGAAGGAAGTCTTATCGGCAGCAGAATATATTCTCAACTTTTGGTATATTTATTCAGCAACAAAGCCATGGGCGACGGGGGCGCTTTCCCCAACTGCTTCAATGCTTGGACGTTAGCTGCAATTTAAATGAACCTCACTCCTAAAAATAACGTGCAAGAATTTGAACAGTTTCTTTTTGAAGAAACTGACTTGACCTTGTACGAACACAAGTTCTTAAGCGACTATGTTGGCAAAGCAACAAAAGGACTGGCACCTCTTTACGAACTGTCAGTAATAAACACTTCGCCAAATGGATGGATAATGATTCTGCATGGCGACGTATTATTGGTTTATGGGAATAGTTGGAATGAAAACCAAATTCACGAGATTAGTGAGATTTTCGATTTAAATAAATTTAAAAATTATTCGCTTGCCGGCGACAATATATTAATCGATAAGCTAATTGAATTCTATAACCCAAAAAATTTAGAAATAGAGAAACGACGAATTCTATATCGAACAAACGAAATCAATAAATATAAACATGAAAACCTACAAATTCGACTTGGCTCGTATGATGAATTGAATGCGTTGGCAAAAATGCTTCAACAATATTATCATGAAGAGTACAATGGGCTTAACGACAAAACAATTGAAGAAATGCGATACCGCATAGATTCAGTAATCCAAACGAATAAAATCTTTGTACTATTTGACATGGATAATAATATTATGAGTTTTTGTACTA
>JBBRHM010000061.1:0-20088 GCA_038222655.1 Chitinophagales bacterium
GTGATGGTCTAAAGCGGGATTACCCAACTCATCATTAAAAATCGAACGGAATAGATTAGCACAGGCTATACACACTGCGCCGGCCGCGCCAAAAGGATTATGGCTCTTACCAATAGTCTGTGGGGTAGAGACGGAGTAAAAGGCTTTCCAATTATCTGAACCAATAAAGAGTGCGTTCTCAGTTTTATTAATTGCAGTTGTATTGCCAACAGTAAGGACAAATGTCTCTTCCTGGCTTTCATCCAAGTTAATCACTGGATTAATTTGCATGGTAAGCGTTTTCAATTGTTTCACGAAGTCGTCATGTTTACCATTTGCAGCAATATTTTTTAATTTTATGTTTGGATAAAGCCGTGCAAGTAATCGGATAAGCAAATCGAGGGCTGTCTGCCCTTCAAAGCTACCTAATGCATCGTCTCCAAACTGCACACAGATGCATTGGGCTAGTAGCTTACTTTCAAATGCTGAACTATCATAGGTTTTTAATATCTGAGAAGCACCAAGATTTATTTTATCAAAAAAATTCGCGAGTGCCATCAGTCGGTAATTTTTATAAGCGCGATCGCTTGTTGTTTTGTAAGATGCGTCCAACCGGTATCCGGATAGAGCCTGTAAAACGCACTTTTCTCGAAATGAGAATCGCTTTTGCCAAAGTCCGGGATCACGATGGATAGCCCGCCTGTCCTAGTAATAATAGCATAATTGTCATCGGCTTCAGAGTGATAGGCTTCCTTTGGATGGCTATGTACCTGGGCAATCAGGCTAAGCTGGTTTTCATAAAGCAAATCTCCAATGCGTTCCAATTCTTCACCGCTTACGTGGAAAGAAACACCTGATAGCGTTTTGCGAAGCATTTGCTTTGGATAAATTACTCTCGTGATTATGAATTCTTTTTCCGTTTTCTCCCCCGCACACAAGGCGAGACGCTCGTAACCATCCGTGCCCGTTTCCTGAATTTCTTTGTATATATTATCAACGAGATCTTTTGGAAAAAAAATTGTTTCAACGTGTTGGAATCCAATCTGGGTCATAAGTATGTTAGATAAGTCAAAGAGGAAAAGTGTTTGGATCTGAAAAGATACCCACAGCATTATTTTGCGCCATTAAATTCAAGCTGAACTGGTAGGATTTTATATGGCTTGTTCCGTATAATTGCAGGTTGTCAAGAAGGAAGCAAAGGCTCCCTTCTTTCCCATTACCCCTATATAAAAACCATGAGTCCCCAGTGTGATAAGGATGCTCGTGGTACTCGCGCACTCCAGGAATACAGAAAAAAGGGCGGTCATCCCTATCTGCCTGAAGCAAATTTTGAGATACTGGCGAATTTTCGAGTTTTCGCATTAAAAGATTTGGAAGCTGACTATTTTTCATCGGCTCATAAGTGACCGGATGAACAAACTGTACTGACAGAGGTATTACATCATAATTGTCGAAGTTAATTTTCACTGCAAAAATGATCGGTACTGGAGTCAGTAATGGAGCCGCAAATCCAAAATACAAGTTCGGAAATGCGTCTTCCATCAGAATAACCCCTAAACGCCGATAATGCTCTTTTGCAAACTGAAATCCAGCCAATTGCTCCGCAAATTTCTTCGCTGTGATTCCGGGATCTACGAATTGCGATACAAGCTCCTGCATTAAATTACCCAGGTTGAGTGTGCGCAATTTCCACCACCGCCAGCTATTAACACCAACACCAAAACGGTACCTTCTTTGATTGGATAATCTTCAACTTTACCATTTGGATCAAGTACTTTTCCATCAAGCTTCAACTGGAAGCGCTCTTTTGGCACAGATTCGTTTCCTGTAGCTTTGATAGCTGCCTCAAGTAATGCCTTTACTGATTCATGAATGGTTGCTTCTACAGGAACTGTAGTTTCCTGGTAGCGGATAACTACTTTGATTCGGTTACGCTGACCACTGCCATTATCACCACCTGGATTTTCTTTAGGACCTTCGGATCCTGTTTTTGATACTTCTTTACTCATTTTATTTTTTTTTGTTTAAACTTGCTTTTAATATCTCCCCCCCACTGAACCGATTAATACCCAGCCATACCTACTACGTTGAAGGGTGACAATGAATAATGTCACGCTTTGACGTACAAACAGTATAAGATTGATAACAAGAGACCAAACCAAACAACTAACTGATCTAGAGCTACTGTGCCATCTCTGTGCTACTGAAGATGATCAGGCGGCTTATGAAGAATTTGTACATCGCTTTTACCAGTATATGGAGGCGGAATGCGAAAGACTTTGCCGATCCAGAAAGCTGGACAGACATATAGGTACCCAGATAGTACACGATACATTTGAAAAAGTGAGGCACCACAAAACTTTCCGCGAAGAAGAGATAAAGGTTCCCGATTCAAGAACAGGCATTTTGGTCTATTTGATCAGGATCAGTGTCAACCTTTTTAACGACCATCATCGCAAATTGAAAAAAGAAAATGCGCAAGTTAACCATAAGACATATTTTGACGATTTAATAGGCCCGACCGAAATAAATAATGATCCCTCCCGTTTAAAACAAATCAAAGATCTGACAGTGAAGATCTTTAAATCTCTAAACGCCAAAGAACAAAAAGTTGTTCTTGCGGACATAGAGAACAAAAAGCACCATAAATACCTACCCGACGATGTCAGTGATCAGCTAGCACAAAGTTTGAATATTAAAAAGGATACGGTGCGAAAAATTCGGGAACGCGCAATTCAAAAAATTAAAACCGCAATTGATGAGTTCAACCACGCTTGAAAAACCTCTTTTCTCGTTTTCCGATTTTGAGAAGGGCCTGATGTTAGCGGGATTTATACCGCCGGCTAACGATGCCGAACTTCAGGAAAGAGAAAACCTCGAGGTTTTTGAAAAGCAAAAAAAGAAAACCAAAAGTAACCTTTACTTTAAGCGGGCAGTACTTGCAGCCGAGATTGCTTCGGAATTACATGAGGAACCAACTTTTGGAAGAATTAAATTTCAAAAATTAGTTTATCTGTGTGAACATGCGGCAAATATGCGCCTTCAAGATCGGTATAAAAAACAGGCGGCAGGCCCTTTTGATAACAAGTTCATGCATAGTATTGAACAGGAATTTAAAAAACAAAACTGGTTTAGTGTTGAAAAAATAAAAGAGGCTAATTTCAACCGGTCAAAATATATAATGCTTGACGGGTGCAGCAAGTATAAGAAATACTTCGATTCTTATTTCGGAGGTATCTCAGAACAAATCACTCATGTAATTACGCTGTTTCGAAAAGCAAAAACCGACAAAACTGAGATCGCAGCAACTTTATTTGCGTGTTCCATAGAGCTCCAATCTAAAGGAGAACTTATTTCTGAAGAAAAATTATTAAAACTATTTTATGCATGGTCAGAACGCAAAGCACAGTACGATAAGAAAATTGTTCTTTCTACCTGGGAATGGATGAAGGAAACAGACTTGATTTGAGAGAACGGGGAGGAATATCGTAGTACAAAACTGCGGGGACCACAAAATAAAACTGATTTCTACTGCCGTATACTTATACCGTTGGCTGCATCTTAGGGGTTTAAAGGCTAGTTTATGCGCAAATTCTTAAAAGTTCGCAAATTGTGAACTTTATTCATAAAATGGAATTATCTTTATGAAGATTCATCTGATCAGGAAAGAGACAATTGAAGACTTTGTAAAAGCGAATGTTTTAAGCAAGCCAAGCTTTGCGTTGTTTTTGAGTGCACTGAAGTATGCAGACTGGGAAGTACCTGAAGATATACAGGAAACTTTTTCGACTGCTGACTTGTTAGGCAAAGCTTGCCACCGTGTTGTTTTCGATATTGGTGGCAATAAGTATCGTATGATCTGTCATTACCATTTTGGTGAAACTGAGGCGCACTTATACATATGCTGGATCGGAACACATGCTGAATACACGAAGCTTTGCAAGCCCAAAAATCCGAAAAAGAAATTGAACCAATATGATGTTAATCTTTATTAAACCTGCGAACCATGCGAATTTTAAAATATACCATAATCAAGAACAGGAAGCAATATGATAATTATTGTAAGGAACTTGAACAGTTATCGGGTGGCGGAAAACTTTCTCAGCCGCAGAAAGAGGAATCAGAATTATTAACCTTACTCATTGAAACATGGGATAATCAACACAATACTTTCTCTGAACTGGATCCTGTTCAACTTTTGAAGGGACTGATGGACATGAAAGGAATGAAGGCATCAACGCTTGCAACGAAACTGGGAAAGAGTAAAAGCTTGCTCTCCGACATTTTAAATTATAACAAGGCTTTTTCTAAGGAAATGATCCGTGACCTCGCCGGAGAGTTTAAGGTTTCACAGGAAGCATTTAACCGGGAGTATTCTTTACGAGTAACACTTGTTGAACTTCCAACAATTAAGTTAAGATCTGTACGCTCTGAAAATATCCCAAAAGATACTTTCACCGTTGATAAAAAGAGAGTAGTCATTCAGCCTAAAACGGAGAAGCGAAAATTGGTTACAAGATAATTGAGCAGTAAGCTTCTTTTCATCCCTAATTTACTCTTTCAACAAAAACAACCCATGTTTAATTGCATAAACCGAAATTCCTGCGGCTATCGTTCAAAAGTTCAGCAAATTCAAAGAGGCCTTTGGCGGCAAGTAGGTTTTCGCCGTTTTCAAGGTAGATAGGTTTATAGTTATTAGCAGCTTCACAACGGATAATTTCTTCGTGATTGACAAAGCGGATTTCCTTTATTAAAGGTAGCGTAATGTTATGCTCTTTTTAGTCAGATCCAAGACAGACAAAAGATTGTGGATCTGTTCTTGTGTCTGTTTGTTGTCTTTTCGTTTGGTAGCTTTCTGTATGGCTTTGTATAATTCCTCATGCTTGACTGGCTTGAGCAGGTAATCGAGGGCGGAAAACTTAATGGCCTGGGAAGCATAGTTGGCTTCTCCAACAAAATCCACTATTTGAAAATGTTTCAATAATCCTTTTAGAAATGTGGATTTAGCTGAATTTGTAAAGTTGTCAATTGGCACTGTAAACATTTTCTTTTTTCAGCTTCTTTCTAAGGACGGAGCGTCCCATAAAAAAAGAGGTTGCTAAATATCCATTCTTTACTACAAGAATTCAAAAAAAAATAAGTGAAGTAAAAGTACATTGGTATACTGTAATCACTTTATGCCATTATTCATTGCATAAACGATGAGGCCTGACTTTCCCTTGACGTTTAGTTTCTTACTTAGTCTTTTACTATAGTCGTCAACAGTTCTGGAGCTGATGAACATTTTATCTGCGATTTCCTGGTAGGAGAGTTCCTGGCAGAGCAAGGACAGAAATATTTTCTCTTTTTCATTAATTATCGGGATTTTATCCTGGCCCACCAGAAGGCTATTTTTGATACCGCTAATAATTTTTTCTGATAAGGTGTCGGGCAGGTAGAACCCTTTTTCAAAAAGTGTATTGATCGCTTCTACCATTTTTTCGGGATCGCTACTTTTGGTGATATAGCCTTTTGCACCGGCCTGGATCATTTTTATAATAGTCGTTTCATCGTTGTACATCGAAAGGGCGAGTATCTTAATCTGTGGATAGTGTTGATTAACCCATTGTGCCGTTTCATGTCCATCCTTACCGGCCATATTCACATCCAGAATCAGTACATCGGGGATCTTGTGTTTTTTAAGTTCTGTGATCACTTCGTCGCCACCATCCACATCAAAAAGACAAATGTAATTGCCATACATCATTAAAAGCTTAACCAAGCCTTTGCGAAGCATGGTGTGGTCATCTGCAAATGCAATAGATATTTTTTTAGGTAGACTCATGTTTGTAATTACTAATCTTCTGAAGGAATGTATATTGTCACGCAAGTTCCTTCCTGCAAGATACTATTGATCGACAAATTTCCTTTGAAAAGTGCCACGCGTGTATTCAGGCTGCGCATTCCCACTCCGTTTGAGACCATAACGGTTTGCCCCTGAACAAAACCTCTTCCATTATCTTTTATCTCCATTTCAAAGCCCTTATTTATTTGCCGGACCCTATAATCAATTTTTGTAGCTTCTGCGTGTTTGATGATATTCTTAATAACCTCCTGAAACATTCTGAAAACTACTAGTTGTGTTTCTTTTCGTAATGGTTTCGCTTCTTTTGATAGCCCATTATCTATCCTGACCTGATAGAGTCCTTTTTGATCCAGGAGTTGCAACTCATAGGTGATCGCTTCAAACACACCCATATCAGTTATTCTGTCTGAATGCATACTGCGGGCGAGTTGGGAGATATCCTCAATGGCTTTACTTATAAGTAATTTGGTTTCCTGTATCAGGGATGGAGCTTGTGGGGGTAGGTCGAAAGATTGTAGTATGGAAATGTTCACATTTGCCAACAGCATTATCTGGCCGATATTATCATGGATCTCCATAGATACATTTTTCAGCACATCTTCCTGTATTTCGATGCGCGTTTGAAGCAGCTCATTTTCAAAAGCTGTTTTCATCGCTTCCAGCTCTTTTTCCTGGACCTGTTTTTTACGGCGGTAGAGTTGAAAGATAACTACGATGAAGCTGATCAGTACAAGCGCAATAATAATACTGGCTATAAACTGGACGACCGTTTCCTGCGGGTTAGTTGGCATAGGAAAGCAAAGGTAAGAATGAGATAGAAAAAGCAATTTACAAGCATCAGTATTTTTTCAAGGTTATTTATGACCATTTTAGGTAAGGATGCAATATTATTTAAGGCTCCCAATAATGAGATAGAGCAGACAAAAAAGAAAATCACAGCGATGCTGATCCAGAAAGCGGGCTCCTGCAGAAGGTTTACCATACTATCTGAATGAAAAAGCTGGTAAAAATAAAATAAGCCTAGAAGCACCATGATAAGGCAACCCAGAGAAAAGGTATAGGTATGAAAAACATTAGGACCCTGTAGCAAAAAAATATTCACCAGGCAGATTGTGGCGAGTATGTATTTAACCCATGCGATGTTTTTTTTGTACCTGTTACCCGGAATTGCTTTACTAAAAAAATAACTAAAAAAGAAAAATTCTGTTACTGAATATAAATTAAACAGAAGTGTGTTATTGCGGTTACGCTCTTGATACCACTGACCTACCAATTCGACTAGAAGGGTCAATAATAAAAAATAGGGTAATAATTTTAAGTATTGAGGTTGGGTTCTACGACCAGTGAGAATTCCAACTATTACTGCCACAATTAAAAAAATCAGGTCAATTGTAAGTTTCATCATAAAAAAAACTCCTGCGTAATTAAGCAGGAGTTAAAGTAAATGTTTTTTAAAGTATGCTTAGATAATTTTTATTCCTTCTTCGTTGTCAAGTATGGTAAGGCCCACCGATGACAATTCGAAAGGGAACGAATTGCCTCCAATTTTTGGATCAAAGGGAGTACAGAAAGGGGGGCATAGTTTTCCATAATTGAAAGCAAGAATTTCATGTCTGTCACCGCTGCGGATGTAAATATCCTTGTTGATAAGACCGTGTTCATTTCTTGCCTCTTTGGTTGCTACAAAAACAACTGTCTGGCGACCCTGCAATTCAGGTGACTGCGGATAGTTTTCCGGGTAAACGCCGTAATAAACCTTGATCCCATCTGCATGGTGATCTCTGGCAAGTTCGAGAAAGGATGAGAGTTCCTCCAGCCCGTACCAGGTACTTAAAGAATCTGGTTTCCCCAGCCGCTCAGTGTTGTGAACCCAGCGTTCTTTTTTGTAGTTGCGTACAAGTTGATCAACATGCTCGGTGCCAACCTGTTTTCCTTTTTTTGCCGTTGTTTTCGTGGTTGTCATAAATGAAGTTTTATTGATGAAATATTCATCTCAAACTATCTATGAACAACTTTTAATAAATCACGTAACATGGTGATAATAAACTAATTACATATATAAAAATATATAATTATATTAGTAATCAAGCACTAATAAATTTTAATTAATCAAATACCGTGTAAATGTAGTGTAAATACCGTTTTGCCTACATGTATAAATCCAGTGATACCACGGTATCGATTTACCGTGAAAACAATGGTTATAGAAAACCATAAACTTGGAGGATAAAAGTAACTGAGGTTTTAGGTTTCTGGAAAAAGGGTAATCAGTCCGTTTTTCAAGCCATAAATAGCCAGAGCGGCACGGTTGTTTATCGCCAGTTTATCAAACAGGCTGTCACGATAATTCTCAACGGTTTTTGTGCTGACTTCCATGTGTTCGGCAATCTCTTTATAACTCATATTGGTCGTAGCGAGGCGGAGGAATTCCAATTCTTTGACTGTGAGATATTCATTACCGTTAAATCCCAATTTGTTTTTATTGCCTAGTTGTTTTCTTAAGTATTCTTTTTTTACAAGGTCTCCTAAGTAAAATCCGGATTTGTGTACAGCGATAACCGCGGCACTGAGTGTAGATGGATCGGCGCTTTTGCTGATAAACCCGCAGGCGCCGTGCGTGACCATATTGATCACCGTATCCTCGTGGCACAGAAGGGAAAAAATGATAATCCTGGAGGCTGGATATTTTTCTGATAGTTCATTGATTGTATCAAAACCATTCATGACTGGCATACTGATATCGAGAATTATGATATCCGGCAGGTGTTCAGTACCTGATAATTTACTTAGTAATTCCTTTCCGTTGGAAGCCTCTAATGTTACCTGTATTCCCGGATTCAATTCCAGGATAGCTTTAATACCTTTTCTTGTGACGATGTGATCATCTGTTAGTGCTACTGTAATCATAGGATAATGGAGACACTTAAATTAATACAACGTAAGTTAATGACTCATCACCCTTGATTTAATGTCAAACTTAATAGGGTGGAAACGAGGTTGCTTCAAATACAGAGATGATATCAATCACCAATAGTGTGCAGATAATGCTCAACAGTGGAGATGTGCGAAAAACTATCTAATGACGGGAGCAACCTGAACAATCGGTGGTGCTGAGGAGTGAGGCGATAATGGATTTCAAATAGAAATTAACTATGCTTATAAATGTATATTGCTTTAACATAATAAACAAGGGCAGAAAACCCTTGTTTGTGAAATTAAAACATTTACTAAACAACATTCAATTTATACGCCTTATAAGCTATAGTGTTTGACAGATTTTTTAACTGATCTAACATCATCTAACTAAAGCTTTAATAAAATTTCCGATTCAAGAAAGGTAAAATATTGAAAAAGCTGATATCGATGCTAATTAAGCTATTTGCGGAATCCCCCCCCCCGGGTTCTCCGCTTACAACCTACTAGCACCGATAGCAGCTAGTTCGATTGGAAAGCTAAACCCGTTTTCTTTTTTGAACAAGGGGTGAAAACCCCTAAATTAAAAATATCAGAATATTCGTTAAAAACAATTTCCTGGTAGAGACCGCTCAGTGACCGGTTACAGAACGACAATCTTTTCTAATCCCAGTCTTATTCCTAATCTTATGGAGCCTGCATCAATTCGTAACTGAGTTTCTGATGCAATATTGCGCGGCAGGCTTCCCAAATAATGTAGAGATGTAGCATGAACTATTTGCCAATTTTCCAATAAGTAATAACTCTTAATTCACGGTGGAAGGAGATATCTACCGGTATTGAATTTCGTAATCGTTTGCTCTAGTATTAGAAGGTCAATTTGCGTGTATTTTCAATAATGGGTCATAATTACCAAAATAATGGGTTGGGAATGTTGCTCGCCTCCCCATGAACCTTTGCATTAAAAATTATCCAAAAAGCACAGTGTTTTACAGCAGTGCGGCTTTCACATACCGGTCTCCCCATTTACCCCAGGCTTTCAGGCTCGACTTAATACTTTCTTTCAGAGAAGCATTGGTTGTCTTCGTGCCTTTTGCAGGAATTTTAAATTCAGTTTCATTTACGGGAACTGCATAGAGCTTGGTTGCGGTCCAGATAACATGTTCATGTGGTATAGCTAATTTTAAAATCATTCCCGGTAATCCGGAAAAAGATTCAGGGCCGCCAGGTGTTTCAATTGCGTCAGTATAATAAGCCACTATGTAAATAGAATCCATAATCAAAGCATTGGCCCGTCTGCATTCAAAGCCGGCAATTGTAGCTGTTTCATCGGTGATCTTCCAACGAATAGAACGTGTGCTGTCCTGAACAAGAAAGGTTTTCTCGAAGATATTTTTCTGGCTCACGGCAGCATGGTTATCCAGATCACTGTAGATAATATTATTTTCGGCAGGCTGCTCCCATAAACGGTTATTATCTGTATTTTCTCTACCGGGTTTATAAAAAGTCTTGTTATTATTAAAGGACAGTTCAAAATAGGTAGTCTTGAATTGTGGAGTATTCTTTTTAAATTCAGTAATCCACCCGTCATCTCCCGTCATCTGTGCATGCAGATTCAGCTTCTTTTCAAATTCAATTTTACCCTCTGAAATAAATCGGGTTTGCTGGCCATAACTGTTGATGGAAGTGATCAATAGAGGCAAGAAAAATAATTTGATAAATATTTTCATGAGGATTATATTTTTGATTATAATATTTTACTGTCCAGGTTTTGGTCCGTTTTTATTAAAGTTCCATACTACGGAAAGCAGGTAATATCGTTGTATGGTTGAATAAGTGTTCTGAGTAATATAGTTCGTGTTTACAGTCCGGTTAAAGCCGATATTATTATTCAGAATATCGTTGGCCGATAGCTTGATGAGCATGGCATCTCCTTTCAGTAATTTCTTTCCAAACCATGCATTCCAGAGGATTACGTTATTGTTATTATCAAATACGCTAGTTTTTTCACGGAAGATAAAATCACAATCATTATGCAATTGAAATTTACCTGGTAAGAAAAAGTCAAGATCAGGACGGATATTATAGGTCCAGTAATGCGTTAATACATTTTTCTGTATAGATGAAGTACTGGTGGTATATGTCGCATTAGCGGAAATACTGTTAGCATATATTTTTTCTACTGTTTTGCCTGCATATCCTCCGAATGAGTAGACATTACTGTAGGTAATGTTCTCTTTTCTATTCACCACATTTACATAACGCGAAGAATTGATATTACTGTTAAGGCCGACATTCGCACCAAACAGTTTAAAACCGTAGCTAAGGTACCCGCTTAGATTATGGTTACCATCTACATTGATGGATTGAGAAACCCTTCTCCCCAATGAGTCAACAAAATCTTTTGTGGCAAATGCATTATTGGTATTAGTGTAATTGATACCCAGCCAGATACTTCTTCCTGATAAAGCCTGAAATTTATTATAGTTAAGATTAATGCTGTTTCTAAAAGAAGGTTGTAGAGATGCATTGCCAATTACAATATTCAATGGGTCATCATTGGTTCTTACAGGCTGAATCTGTTGTAAACTTGGCTGCAATGTAGAACCGTTATATGTAACAGAAACCCTGCTCTGGCTAGCCAGTGAGTAAGAGAAATTTGCATTCGGGTACCAGTTTACAAAATCACGTTTGGCAGTAATATTTGATTTAAGGTCCGTTTGGACAAATTGAGTATAACCTACATTTGTACCTAAGTTGAAGGAATATTTCTTCTTGATCAATGAAAGAGCTGCACCGCCCTTTTGTGAGAAAATATTGAACTGGTAATTATTACTATATACAGTATCCAAGGCTTCATATTTTCCGGCAGCAGATTTATTAAATGAACTCCTGTTAGATGTACTATTATTGATAGTAATACCATAGTTGAATACCATTGATGCTATTTTTGATAATGGCTCTGTGTAAGTAAATTTGGTATCAAATGCCAGCGACTTGTTTTCATCTTTTTTATATTGATCGGTTATCTGGTTTTGAACAACGGCACCACCTCTGTAAAAATTATTATCTGCATACAGGAAACCTGAAGTGGTATTGGTACTATAATTTTGTTTTGTATTCCAGGAAATGGTTCTTCCTTTTTTCTTCAGCTTTTTACGCCATAAAAAACTACTGTTAAATCCATTGATATCGCCTGTAGTAGATATTTTTCGGTTTCCCTGATTTACAAGTGAACTGTCTCTGGCCAAAGCCTCAGTATAATATTCGTTATAGGTAAGTTTATGATCAAAACTTCCATCCATCAGTATTTTTAGTGAAGAGGTGGAATCAAATTGAATGTCATAGGTAGCATTGCCTTTATTTTTTGTAATCTGGTTGGTGAAAGTCTGCTTCTGGTTGTTGTAGTATAATGTATCCGGTAATATATATTGGGTATTGGTAGCACTTTTGCCATTTACAATCATGTCGAGCATCTTATAATTACCGTTAATTGATTGATTATCATCCGCCCATTTATTATTATAATGAAGGCCCGCTGTTTTTACTTTCGGATACCCCAGGCCATTGTAATTGCCATCCCAGCTTTCCAGTCCGTCACCTGCAGACACCGACACAAAGCTGTTTCCGCCATCATCAAATACGATATTGCTTGAGTTATCATCTCCAAAACTCCGTTTATCCTGCCAATTTAAACCGGTTTTTCCTGTGTTGGAATGAATACCGTAAAAGGAGATTTTTTCTTTTTTCCGGAATTTATTAAACATTAGCTCTCTGTTATAGAAATTATTGGTACCAGCTCCCGCATCTATCTTGCCGAAGTATCCTTTTTTCTTGTCGTCTTTAAGTTTTAAGTTGATGGTTTTTGTTTTCTGGCCGTCATCTATTCCCGTGAAAGTAGCCTGATCACTTTTTTTATCAAATACCTGTACCTTATCAACCATATCCGCACGGATATTCTGGGTGACGAGTGTAGGGTCATCCCCAAAAAATTCTTCGCCATCCACCAGTACTTTCTGCACTCTCACACCAGAGGCAGTAATCTGTCCGTTTTTATCTACCTGCATTCCCGGCATTTTCTTTAACAGGTCCTCTACCGAAGCATTGGCCTGTACTTTAAAACTGTCTGCGCGGTACTCAATTGTATCCCCTTTAATTCTTATAGCTCCAACCGTCTGTTTCACCACGACTTCCTCCAACAGATGTGCTTTAGTGATCATGGGTATCATCCCCAGATCAAGAACTTCATTCTCTTTGAATGAAATCGTATCAGCGAAATCGGCGTAGCTGGGATAGCATGTCAGCAAAACAAATTTACCAGCGGGCAGATTAGTTATCTCAAAATGCCCCTTTGCATCACTTCGGGTAAAATTCACTAAAACAGAATCTTTTGCCTGGAGAACAGCAATAACAGCATGGGAAAGGTTTTGTTTATTCAGGGTATCGGTTATGGTACCCCTAAGCGAGGCTTTTTGCGCCTCGGCCGAGGATAATACCAAAAGGGTCATTGCTAAAAAAACGAAGAGGAACTTTCTCATTTACAGGCAGGTTGGTATAAGGTTATAAGATGCAATGCAAAACAAAATCCATAAATTCTATTACGGTAATTATATTACAGTTATAAACTAATGATAAAAAAAATGATCATTTGATAACCACTTCATTATGAGTGGTAGTTATAACTTCATTGCGGGGGGAGCAATGTATAATTTAGCAATGTAGGAAAAAATCGTTTCAAAGTTACCGTGTATTCACGGTTTCCTATGGAGAATTAAATTAACCTGGATATTATTGAAAGGAGTCAGGTGCGTTTGTAAGTGTCTCTAATCAATGGCTAATGGCTTTAGTTTTAACGTTGATTACCTTGAAGATTTTCCTCAGAGAAGATCCTAAAGGGTTTTTATCAGAATGTTTACATCTCTACTGTTTGAAGCCTCTGCGTACTCTGCTACAGAATTGGGCCAGAATGTTTAATTCCTACCTAAAAAAGTTCTTAATATCCGTTGAATATCCAATCATAAATGAGAAAAATCCATCATCATAATGAACAGCCTTTGAAATAACTCCTTTCAGGTAAAAGCCACCCCTATCGGTATTGGAAACAGCTTTCTTTGGGTTAAAATATAAGCTGACCTCTCCCTGGAAATAGTTGCTCTTATTTACATCCGTCAGCTTTGCTTTTTGCAAGGTTTCCAGATCATAATCCCCGGTGATGCCTTTAATCATTGGAGAAAATGTATGCAACCCAAAATAATAACCAGCCCTAAGGTCAAAGCCAAAACTAGGTTTTGGAAAAACGCGGATACGCAATTCATTCAAAAAGGAATAAGAAAGCACCGTTTGATTGTAAATGGAATCAGTTCCTTTAAGGGGATCGACAAATTTTCCATTGCTCGCCATTACCAATCCACCCGCATTGATGTCAATTATAGCGTTTGCTGGTTTTGCATCAAACGATAGGATATTACATACAGGCCTGATCTGAAAAAACGCATTCTTAATCAAGTCGAATGTTTTCAGGTAATATCTTTTTGAAACCACGGAATCAAAATAAGCATAAAAGGGTGCCGTACTCGCATTCGGAATCTTTGCTGAATCCCTGCTTACAAAATAAGTGGAACGCAGAGTTTGAAACTGGACAGGATCTTTAAACAGGTTCGCGGACAGTGTAACATTTGCATTGATATACCTTGCTGAAGAATAATGTCCGGAGCTAAATCGCCAAGTATTGACAGGTATATTAAGATACAGTTCCGTTACGACGTTTTTATTACTGCTTTTATTGTCAAAAGACAAAAAATCAATAAAAGCGGATGCGGATATAAAATCAAGCAGGCTCTTTTGTTTCAGCTGGAGTTGTTTCACCGGGATTGAATCCTTAACCAAGAATCTGTAAACACCATCTCTTAAATTAAAACTCAAAGAGCCGTCATTGGGCGGTCTTACAAAAAACACATTGCTGTAACACAAAGTATGTTGTATACCATCGACGTAAAATGAAAGTGTATAATTTCCATCAAATAAATCTCTTAACTTAAGCCCATAGGATTTATTTGAAAGCGTTTGCATCTTACCGTTTATCTCACCAATGATATCCACCTGGATCACATTTTCGCTCACTCGTAAAATTACGGAATCGGTTTTAATGAAAATTCCTGCAGATTTATGCTCCTGGATCTGACCGCCATTACACAAGACATCAAGCGGTATCTTTTCTCGAACTTCGAGATTGGCGGAATTTTCACTCTCACCGGCTATTACGTCTATTTTAGAAGTAAACTCTTTCCTCATTTTCGCTTCTTTCTCTTCGCCTGCTTCTACTTTTGCATCAGATTCTCTTTTAGCCTTACGCAGCTTCTGGTTGTCAAGATTTTTGGCTAATTCTATTCTAAGTTTTTGTAAGTATTCTTTCACAGCCCTAATGTCCTCCTCTGTTTCGCAGGATTTGCCCTTCAGAATACCATCACCATACAACTGTTGAATAAAGGTTTGATCTGTGATATTATTCTTAAGTATAATCGAAGATATTTTATCTATCCCTTGTAGTATTACAAGCTCAAATTCCACATCAGAATCCGATCCAGTCGTTATTGCGCTTACCTCAAAGGCAAAATTATTCTTGCATTTGATCTCAATGCCACCTAAGATCATATGACGTTTCTTCTCGGGTTCTTTTTTTATTTCAGTGTCCTTTTTGGTTTCAGCCCCAGTTTTCATAGCCTGGTCACTTCCATTCGTTTTCGCAACTTCGCCTAAAACTACATTTCCATCAGATTTTTTTACAAGCGCACTTTTTATTTTTTCCTTGGCGCCTGCGATAATCGGGATTTTTTGAATGCTATCGGTTGGATAAAATATTCCTTTAAAGTTATCAGCTTCTACAACTAAATCTGGAATAGTGTTTTCTTTGTTCAATTTAATAAAAGCAAGAATTTCCATCACGTTGTTCTGAATCAAATCTGATTTTAGTCCATCTACAGTAAATTTATACACCCCGCCATTAAATACGACAAAATTGATTATCTCTTCAGCAGCTTTCTTATTATCGATCAACGTATATGTGTACTTCGAGTCTTTAAAATATTCCTGAACTACTTGGTCTTCGCCTAGCGATAATTCGCGCGTAACAGAATCATTCTTTTTGGTAAATCTTGAAACTGCATTTTCAGTAAACCTGCGTGAGAACTGGTTTATATTGACAAAATTTAGATTATCTGTATCTATCGCTTGCAAACACTTTTTGACTTCAGCTACTATAAAATCCTGTACTTTCTGCAGATTCTTGTGCTTCTCTTTATTAAGTTCTTTAAACCCTTTACCATCCGTATCAGCCTTTATTGTATAAGTGTTATCATCTTTATCCACCTCAAACTTTACCGTCGAGGCAGAACTGAGTTTAATTTCTGAGGAATAGGAGATCACTTCTGCATACCCAAAAACAGAAAATGTTATCATTAATACAGACAGAAGTATGCCTTTAAAGTTGATTCCCATAAATTCAGATTTCCAATGACTAAGACTATTAATTTCATCTAAAAATATCTTATAATTACCTGGTTAACTAGGGGCAAAAACCCCTTTTTTACGTACAACTGTATAGAGTCTAAGGTGTATTCTTTATTTACAAAAAAATGGCTGATTAGATTTCGCGAAACAATATAAATGAAAGATTTGTATTAATTAATCAACACTTCACAATGGATAATCTCTTGATATTTATTTGCGGTGTAATTATTTAAATTAATTGCTTGATTTTCTGCAAAAGTGAATTGTCATTTTCTAAAAAAAAGGGTGTTTTCCCCCTTTTTTATAATCTATGTAATTTTTACTTTGGGTCCTTCAAAACTTAATTAAATAATAAATCTAATCTTATGCTGAACTTATTCAAAACTTTTCATTTAGGGAGGATGGGTATTTTATTCACTTCATTTATTTTTTTTGGAAGTTTACTTAATTCCTGTCGGAAAACTATGAGCTATCATAATACCCAAGATCAAACCTATAATAGGTCTGTTAAAGGATATTTTGAACCTGGTGAAATAACACAATGGAATAATTGGTATATATCAGCAGTTAAAAATGCACCTGCTTTATTATTTGCAAAGGCAGAACAAAAGATCATCAAAGGGAGATATTATATGCGAATACCTTTAGAAAATACTTCCGGAATGTTATATTTTACCAAAACTACTTCATTACAATCTATATTTATTAGGCAAAATTTTAAAGGTCATAATATTAAAAACTCTTTACGCAATTTGGAATTTATAGATATAAATAGACTTCAATTTCGGGTTGTTACGTTTAAAAATAGTAAGCCAGATTCTGTGTATGATGCTGTAATAAACAAAAGTGCTAATCAACAAACTTTAAATGGTTTGAGTAAACAAACTAATGGGACCTTTTGGTTTGATCTTGGTTGCATCCTTTCTTTTGGGATACCCATATGGGATGACAACGGTGACAGAGTTTGTATGGGGCTAAATTTGTGGGATTGGGTAGCTAACTTGTTCGATGGAGGAGGTGGCTCAAGTTCAGGAGAAGGAAGTAGTAATTTTGGAGCTGTTTGGGCTGGACCTGGCCCTGATCCAGGGATTGGTGTAGGAACAGGTATTGTTGAAGGGTCTGGAGGTTCGGGCTTTGGCGGAGCCGTGTGGGGTCCATATGTTCCTGTTTTTGCTGGTGATCCTACGGAACTTCAAGACTCATGGGAAGCAATCGATAGTGATTTTTATATGGAAACAGGAGGAGATGATGATCCCGGTAATTCGAATGTAAGTGGTCCAATCGGAAGTATTCCTCATTCAATTCAATTAAATAATGGGAGCGTTGTTCAAGTAGACTTTGGGACGACAGATGATGGCGATAATGCTGATCATCAAGTGAGCCAACGTCTTATAGATGGATTGATAGCAGCCTTAAATGTTGCTTCTCAAAGTGGCATTATATCCAAGATATATATAAAGGCAACAACAAATGGAAGCCATTCCAATCCTAATTCCAACCATTATAGAGGAACGGCCGTAGATATCTCTAGAATTAATAATGTGCCAATGATATTATCAGGACCCAATACAATTGTAACTGCTTTGCAAAATGCTTTAGATCAGGTACCGTATCGTAGAGAAAATTTTGGACCCGCTTTTAAACATAAATTTGGGGTTCCCTATACAATCGATGGGCATAAAGATCATATACATTTTTCTGTAGATGGATATTAAATAAAAAGATAATGAAAAACTATTCTATAAAGACGTTTATTATTGGATCACTATTGACAATTGGTGGTTTAAAAGCACAAGTTCCAACGCTTGTAAAAATAGAAGATGCAACTTTAAAACGTATGATAAATAACATACGTTCTTTTAATCAGTATCAAGGGAAAGATTTAACTATAACTGTATTCGAAGTGGCAAACCAAACCGGTAGTGCAAGACGTGCTGAAACAGAAGAAGTGACTTCTGATATCTACTTTGGTATTTCAGAGATTGATTTAATCCCCAAAAACAGTGTGTTTTGTATTAAAAATATTTATTCGTTTTCTGATATTAAAATGGAAAATGCAATTGCTGGAGAAGTATTGATTAGCTTTCATTATATTGATATTGGGTCAAAAATGCCAATTAAAAAAATGCAAAAAATCAAGCTTTCATTAAACAAAGCAATTGCGGTGAGATGATTTTAAACTACTTTTAAACTATAAAGACCCTTAATTCATTTAAAGTGTTATGTTTTTACTTTTCTCTATTTTTACAAAAAATTGCATGCGAAACATAGTCTATTTTATTATTCTTGTCGTTTTGGCAAGTGTCATTTCCGTTGTGAAAAAATATTTTTTCACATCGTCTTCACAAGTGACTGAGATAATATTTTGGATTATTGAAATACTTATCGTTGCGGTTTGTGTATTCTTTTATATAAAGGGTAAGAACCAGCAATCGAAAGTGTAATCCCTAACTATAATGCACTATATTTCATGAAACTGCCACTTTTTAAATTGTGGCAGTCTCATGATTTATTTAAAAGTATTGGTAATCGGAGAAAAAATCTTTTACTGAATTCTGGTATTCATTGCATATACTATTTGCCCCATACATTTAATTTTTTTTCTATAGTGGTCTATCGTTCTGTGGCTAAGAAACATTTAATGTGAATTCTTTGTAACCCCTTATATTTTTTTAATCAATTCCTCCTTCACCTCCTCTCTTCTCAATCTTGAAACGGGAACGCGAGTAGACCCTTCCCTTAATAATAATTCGGAAATAGTATCCTCTTTTAAGATGCTTTTTATAAACCTACGGTTAACCAGGTGCGACTGATGGCTGCGTATGAACTGATAATCCTTTAAGAGTTCAGTAAATTCAAAGAGCCCTCTTGAGACCAGGAGTTTTTCACCGCTTTCAAGGTAGATATGCGTGTAATTATTTGCAGCTTCACAACGCATTATATCTTCAGGATTGACAAACCGGATTTCTTTCATTAGGGGCAGCGCAATTCGATGATCCTTTTTATTTTGGGTGACAATAGATAAAAGATTACGGATCTGTTCCTGGGTCTGTTTGTTATCTGTGCGTTTGGTGGCTTTCTGAATGGCCCTATATAATTCTCCCATTTTGACGGGCTTGAGCAGGTAATCCAGGGCGGAAAACTTAATGGCCTGTATGCCATATTGGTCGAAGGCGGTAATAAAAATCACTTCGAAATGATAATCCCCTAAAGATGCCAGCAGCTCAAATCCAGATTTCCCCGGTAGCTGGATATCCAGGAAAATCAAATCAGGATGGGTCTTGGAGATAAGTTGGATGCCTTCTAAAGCATCACCGGCTTCACCAACCAGTTCCACCGCAGGAAAATGTTTCAATAATCCTTTTAAGTGTACAATATTCTTTTTCTCGTCTTCAATAATAATGGCTTTCATATTGCGCTATCCAATTTTCAAAATAAAACGATACAACGGTCTCATTGTCCAGGAATGAGATGTCAAATTTGATATTCTCTGTCTTATATAGTTTTTGCAAATGATCAATTCTTTCCCTTGTCAGCTTTAGACCATAACCTGTCCCGCTATTTGCCATGCTATATTTTACTGGTGTGTTATTCCGGATGGAAATTAGTAAATCGGATTCCATCTTCTTAAAAGAAATGTAAAGGGTGCCTTCCGCTCCTTCAATGGAGATGCCGTGTTTGATAGCATTTTCTACCGAAGGTTGTAAAAGCATGGGCGGAAATTCAATCGCGTCCAGATCAAGTGCCGGATCAATTTCCATGATCCATTTGAATTCAAAACGCAACTGTTCGATACGAAGGTATTTTTCGAGCATGTCGATATCCTTTGACAAACTGATAAAAGC
>JBBRHM010000062.1:0-20006 GCA_038222655.1 Chitinophagales bacterium
TGCTGCTAAAACTGCTTATTGAAAATAAAGGGGAAGTAATTACCCGCGAAAAAATATTACAGGTAGTATGGGGTTACCAAGTATACCCCACTACGCGCACGATAGATAATTTTATTCTCAACTTCCGAAAATATTTTGAGGAAGACAGCCGCAACCCCAAATACTTTCATTCCGTTCGGGGAGTAGGTTATAAATATACTGAGTGAAAATAGCCTGTGTTTTCTCTGTAAATTCATCTATTTGGGGCAATAAACCATGTGTATTTGCGTTTGATGAATGCAAATAAAAAATACATGTCGCTGCAAACATTGATAGATTTCCTGGAACCCGTAAATATTGCCCAACTCTCCAATGATGAAGGATTTAAAGATACACAGCTTGGTAAGCATATAGCCGTATATGACGAGTCGTTTCCCGACATCAGCGATGCAGATATGGTATTAATAGGATGTGGTGAAATGCGCGGTGCAGGACTCCAATACACCAATACAGATTCGCCCGATACCATTAGGCAAGAATATTACCGGCTGTTTCACTGGCACACCCATGTAAAAGTTGCTGACCTTGGCAATGTAAAATGTGGCGCCAGCCTAACTGATAGTTACGCAGCCGTACGCACGGTTATAAAAGAGTTGATTGAACAGGGAAAAAAAGTGATCATCATGGGCGGCTCACATGATAACACTACGGCCCAATACCAGGCGTATGGTGCTATGAATAAAATTATTGATGCGGCCTGTGTTGATTCCCGGATTGATCTTGATATGGATAGTGTTTTGGCTGCTGATAATTTTCTGGTAGATATGTTTACCGGTATGCCTAATCACCTGAAACAC
Source organism: Chitinophagales bacterium (assembly GCA_038222655.1). Taxonomy (GTDB): domain Bacteria; phylum Bacteroidota; class Bacteroidia; order Chitinophagales; family Chitinophagaceae; genus Sediminibacterium. Next base: position 837 of record JBBRHM010000062.1, read on the forward strand.
TATACGCATATTGGTTTCCAGAGTTATTTTATGCACCCGCATATGCTGGAAACCATTGATAAACTGGGTTTTGATTGTTACCGCGTTGGTAAAGTAAAAGAGGCCATTGAAGAAATGGAACCTGCTATACGCAACAGCGATATGTTTAGTTTTGATATAGCCGCTATTCAGTATGCACATGCACCGTCCAATCATATTACACCTAATGGTTTTAATGGAGAGGAAGCCTGCACACTAATGCAATATGCCGGCATGAGCCGTAATTGCACCAGCATTGGTATTTACGGCTATATTCCTGAACAGGATAGCCATAACCTTACAGCCAAACAAATCTCGCATATGTTGTGGTATGTGATGGATGGCATAAACAAAGGCAAACAGGAAGCAGACCTTGATAACCGCAATGAATTTGATGAATTCACTATCGCCTTCGGGGAAGTGGAAACTATTTTCCTCCGCAGCAAACGCACGGCCCGCTGGTGGATGCAGTTACACGATGGAAAATTTGCCGCCTGCAGCTACCAGGATTATCTTACAGCCAGCCATAATGATATTCCGGAAAGATGGTTAAGGGCGGTGGAAAGAAGTTAGGAGTTGACCGCTTTATTTTTTACTTCCAACTTCTAACTCCAGACGCCTAACTTTCCAAAAGCTGTAGTAAATTACAAATCTATCTACACCTCTTTGTATGAGAATCGCTACCCGTTACCTGTTACTTGTTACCTGCCTTTATTTAATTACGTCCTGCAGTATGCAGAAGCAGATTGCCAAAGAGGCAAAACAGGATATTTTTTCGAATGCTGATTTTATGCCCGCCCATATAGGTATCAGCCTGTATGATCCATCCACACAGCAATACCTGTATAATTATCAGGGCGATAAATTCTTTGTTCCCGCCAGTAATATGAAACTGTTTACCTGTTATGCAGCCATGAAAAATCTGGGCGACAGTCTTATTGGGGTACGGTATGTTGATAAAGGCAATGGAACTATTGAAGTAGAAGCGAATGGAGATGCCAGTTTTTTACATCCTGACTTTAAAAATCAACCTGTATATGAACTGTTGAAAAAAAAGAACCGGATATTATTGACGGATCAGAACTGGAAAGATTATGCCCTGGGTGCCGGCTGGGCATGGGATGATTATAACAGCGATTATATGCCCGAAAGAAGTGTTATGCCTGTTTATGGAAATATAGTTCGGTTTACACAACAAAACATATTTACAGCTTCCCCGTCTTTGTTTCAGAAGCCAATGGAAGAGGCTGTTGCTAATACCAAAGGATCTTTTACCATCAAAAGAGAGTCGGGTGCCAATACATTTATCATTCGTCCCTCTTCCAATAAATTTTCCCGTGCAGATATTCCATTGTATACGGCAGGTAACCGGGCATTATTACAGTTACTCAACGATACACTGAAAACAAAAGTAGAACTGGTTCATGTAAAAATCGATCGTTTGCCTGATGTGGTAAAAGTATATTCACAGCCCACAGATTCTTTATTAAAAGTTATGATGCACCGGAGTGATAATTTTTTTGCCGAGCAGACTTTGCTCATGATCAGCAATGAAAAGTTAGAGATGATGGATGATGCAAAGATTATCGATACACTATTAAAAACAGATTTCAGCGGACTTCCGCAAAAGCCCAAATGGGTGGATGGCAGCGGACTTAGCCGTTATAATCTTGTATCTCCTCAGGATTTTGTGTGGATACTTACCCAAATGAAAAATGAATTCAAGTGGGAACGTATTCAAGCCATTCTCCCAACGGGTGGCGATGGAACATTGGGCAGTTATTATAAAAGTTATGCTGGACTTATTTATGCAAAAACCGGCAGTCTCAGTAACCACATAGCATTAAGCGGGTATCTAATAAGCAAAAAAGGGAAGCAACTAATTTTTTCGGTCCTGGTAAATGCACACCAGGCCCCACCGGCAAATATTCGTAAAGGAGTAGAGAAATTTTTAACTGCTGTGATAGATAAATATTAACCCCTCTGCCTGCGGCGTCTCCCCTTGGGAAGGGGAGAATTTTTTTAGAAAACAATTGTAGCAATTGTAAATACTTGAAACATAATTTTCCTACACTTCCAAGAGAGAAAATATCAAGGAAACAGAGTAATGATATTTAGCAAATACATCAGCAGAATTTTCCTCCCCTTCCCAGAGAGAAAATTACAAAGAAAGAGGAGTACTGATATTTAGCAAATACATCAGCAGAATTTTCTTCCCCTTCCAAGAGAGAAAACTTCAAAGAAAAGACTACGGATATTTTAGCATCTACATCAGCAGAATTTTCCTCCCCTTCCCAGAGAGAAAATTACAAAGAAAGAGAGTACTGATATTTAGCATCTCCATCATTAGAATTTTCCTCCCCTTCCCAAGGGGAGGTGCCCAAAGGGCGGAGGGGTAAGGGTTACCTGCCAAACATCTTATCCAGATAATCCTCCTTATATTCTAAATACGTGGCATTTCCCGTAGGCGTTACATTCGGACTTGCGCAACCAAACAGTTCTTCTAGTAAAACCAGCATTTCTTTTTGTGCCAATGCCTGGCCGGCTTTGATAGCCTGCTGCCTGGCCATACAGCGTACTAATTTTTCACGTTTGCTGAATTTGATATCACTGCTGAAATGTTTAAACTGTTCTATCAGAAGTTCGATAGAATGTTTTTCATTACCCGCTATTATATCTGCTGGTATACCCTGTATTACAAAACTGTTGTTGCCAAAGGGTTCTACCTGGTAACCGATGGTTTGCAGGTCTGGTAACAGATCAGTAAGTAAAGCTGCATCAGCACCACCCAGCTCAAGGGTTACAGGGAACATACTTTTCTGGGTAACCATTTGCCGGCTATGTGCAGCAGTACTATACCGTTCATACAAAACCCTTTCATGCGCCAGTTGCTGGTGAACCAATAAAAACCCATTGTTGGTAGAAGCGATAATATAAGTGTTATGTATCTGTAGTAAGGGCGTATCGGGTAAAACATATAAAGTTTTCAGTCGGACGTCTGAAGTCTGCAGTTGTTGTGCGCTTCCTGTTCTTCCAACACCCCCTTCAGGTGGCTGGGTGGTATAAAAATCTTTCCAGTGTTTCAACTCACTCTTATCCGTTCCTTCAATAAAATGTGCCTGGTTTTTTTGGGTGAACGTTTTAAAAAGGTTGGAAGATGCTGCTGCATCTTTTTTATCGGTAGTAAAAGGTTTGCTTACCGCATCCAATCCCTGTATCTCCGGGTTTAAAGTAAAATCCAGTGAAGGGGCAATACTAAATTGGGCGAGCGCATGTTTTACTGCAGCCTGCACAAAAGCATAGATAATTTTTTCATCTTCAAACTTTATTTCCTGTTTGGTAGGATGCACATTAATATCTATGTGCGAAGGATCCAGATCGATGTACAAAACATAACTGGGAAAACTGTCTTTCGCAATCATCTCGTCAAAAGCGCTGTTCACCGCATGGTTCAGATAAGCACTGCGTATATAACGGTTATTTACAAAAAAATACTGATCGCCCCTGGTTTTGCGCGCTACTTCCGGCTTGCCTACAAAACCATAGATATTCATGTAATCTGTTTCTTCATTTACGCTTACCAGTTTTGCATTGTAGGATGCACCCAGTATCTGTACAATGCGTTGTTTTAAACTGCCCGCTTCGAGATGAAATATTTCCTGTCCATTACCCGTTAATGAAAAAAAGATGTTAGGAAAAGCCATGGCTACGCGGATAAACTCTTCCACTATATGCCGCATTTCGGCCGCATTACTTTTTAAAAAATTTCTTCTTGCCGGCACATTAAAAAACAGGTTTTTCATGCTGATAACCGTACCTGCAGAACAGGCAAAGGGTTCCTGTTTTATTACCTGGCTGTTCTCAATTTCAATATAGGTACCCAGTTCATCTTCTTCCCTGCGTGTTTTTAATTCTACTTGTGCAACAGCGGCAATAGAAGCCAGCGCTTCTCCCCGGAACCCCATGGTCTTAATACGAAAAAGGTCTTCTATGTTGCGGATCTTACTGGTGGCATGCCTTTCAAATGCCATCCGGGCATCGGTTTCACTCATTCCTTTCCCATTATCTATTACCTGAACCAGTGCTTTGCCAGCATCGGCAATAATCAGTCGAATATCAGTGGCACCGGCATCGGCAGCATTTTCCAGAAGCTCCTTAACCGCGCTGGCCGGCCGCTGGATAACTTCACCCGCCGCTATCTGGTTCGCTATATTGTCTGGTAATAACTGTATAATATCCGCCACTGCAAATCCTTCGTTTAATAAAGTTTGTAAAAATAGCATTCTCCCTAATCTTTTGGAAAGTTTTAAAACTTTCCAAAAGCTATCCTCGTTAAATTTGCACTTCAAAATAAAATAAAATGACAGTAAGTGCGGATATTAAAAAATTAGCAAGGCATTTTGTGCCGTTAGATTTTGTGTTAACAGACTGGGCCTCTTTAGAGCCTTTTTTTAAAAATCTCTCAGAAAGACCCTTACCTGCCCGCGCCGATCTGGAACAGTGGCTAAAAGACATGAGTGAACTGGAAGCAGTGGTAAGTGAAGATGCCTGCTGGCGCCAGATTAAAATGACCTGTGATACCACCGACAAAAATCTGGAAGAAGCCTTTACTTATTTCTGCATGCAAATTCAGCCGCAACTGCAACCTTACGCCGATTTGCTTAACCGGAAGTTGGTTGACTGCCCGTTTACCAAAGAGCTGGATCAGGCTAAATATTTCACTTACCTGAGAAGTGTGAAAAAAAGCATTGATCTTTTTCGCGAAGCCAATATTCCTTTACAGGCAGAGTTAAGCGTAATGCAGCAGCAATATGGCGCCATTGCAGGTAAAATGACGGTGGAAGTAAATGGGGAAGAATATACTTTGCAACAGGCGGCTAAATTTTTAGAGAGTCACGACCGCAACCTGCGTGAAGAAGTGTACCGTAAAATCCAGGACAGGCGCTTACAGGATAAACAGCCCATGCACGATCTCTATTCGCAATTGATAGAGAAAAGGAACCAGGTTGCCAAGAATGCGGGCTTTGATAATTACCGCGATTACAAATTTATTGAACTGGGCCGTTTTGATTATACCAAAGAAGATTGCTACAAGTTTCATGAAGCCGTTAAACTGCATGTGCTGCCTTTGATCGATAAAATCTACGCAAAGAAAAAACAAAAATTAGGACTGGATACGTTACGTCCATGGGATACAGAAGCAGAACCCGAAGGTATTGAACCGTTAAAACCTTTTACCGGTGGAAATGAATTGTATGAAAAATCGGTACAGTGTTTTGAGCAGTTGAATCCCTTCTTCGCAGATTGCCTTCGCAAGATGAATGAATTAAGGCACTTTGACCTGGAAAGCAGGAAGGGTAAAGCCCCCGGCGGTTATAACTGCCCCCTCACAGAAAGCGGTGCGCCATTTATTTTTATGAACGCAGCAGGCCAGATGAGTGATGTAACCACCATGGTACACGAAGGTGGTCATGCTGTGCATTCTTTTCTGGCGCATCAATTAGAATTGAGTGCTTTTAAAGAATACCCGATGGAAATTGCAGAAGTGGCAAGCATGGCCATGGAACTATTTAGTATGAATCATTGGGAAGCTTTTTTTGACAAGGAAGAAGAACTAACCCGCGCAAAAGAACACCAGCTGGAAAGAACCATCACCATTTTTCCATGGATCGCCATCATCGATAAGTTCCAGCACTGGATATATGAACATCCCCAGCATACCCATGAGGAGCGCACAGAAAAATGGATGGAAATATTGAAAGAGTTTTCTACCAACAGCATTGATTATACAGGTTTGGAAGAATACCGTAAAATAGGGTGGCAGCGGCAGTTACATTTGTTTGAAGTGCCTTTCTATTATATCGAATACGGTATTGCGCAATTGGGCGCCATAGGACTGTGGATGCAGTACCAGCAAAATCCGCAAAAAGCTTTGCAGAATTATATCAATGCATTGAGCTTAGGGGGAACAAAACCCTTGCCTGAACTTTATGCAGCTGCAGGATTGAAATTTGATCTTTCACCCGATCATATCAAAACCCTGATGGAGTTTACCGCTAAAGAAATGGATAAACTCAACTGATTTCAATAAGAGATAAACGAAGAAAAGAAGGATATAAGAAACCCATTCTTTTTTTCTTTAGTCCTTCTCTTATGGAAATTTTTTAGCTTCTGGAAGTAATCAAAAGTTTCCCAAAACAAAAAACGCTACCTGGTTCGGTAGCGTTTTTTTATGCGTTAACTTTCTTTAGGCGGATCCTGTGGAGGAGTTGGTGGTTGGGGCCTTTGCCCTTGTGGCCGTTGCTGCCCCTGTTGTGGTCCCCGGTTTTGCTGGGGTCCGCGATTCTGTTGTGGTGGCCTAGGCCCCTGTGGTCTCGTCCCCTGGTTCCTTGGTCCTTGTTCCCTTGGCCCTTGTTCTCGTGGTCCCTGCTGAGGTCCGCGATTTTGTTGAGGGCCCCGTGGTCCCTGTTCCCGTGGTCTTTGTTCTCTGGGTCCTTGTTCTCTGGGTCCTTGCTGCGGACCTCTTCTGTCATTACCACGGTTATTATTATCCCTTTGCTGATCCCTTCTGCGCCTATCGTTTTTCTCAAGTGTTTTCAAACTGATCTGGCCCACTAAATCTTCAAACGCCGGTTCTACTTCTTTGGTTTTGCTGGTTATCTCCACTGCCTGCAGCTCATCCGCTTTTTGTCCCTGTTGATTCAGGCGCTTAATTTCTTTCACTCGCTGAATCGTTAAAGGATAATGTTTCGTGTTATTGGGAAGAATATACCACATCAGGTTTTTGAAAATATCTTTCTTAATCAACTGTGCCGTACCCATAGCGGTGTCCAGTGTTTCAGCATAATCAGGAAAATGCTGCAACGCATCCAGATACGTATCCAATTCATAATTCAAACAGCATTTCAAACGACCGCACTGGCCGCTTAGCTTGGTTTGATTAATGGAAAGATTCTGGTAACGCGCTGCGGTAGTGTTCACGCTTTTAAAATCATTTAGCCAGGTACTACAGCAAAGCTCTCTGCCGCAACTGCCAATGCCGCCTACTTTTGCAGCTTCCTGGCGTATGCCTATCTGGCGCATTTCCACCTTTACTTTAAAATCACCCGCGTATATTTTTATCAGTTCGCGAAAATCCACCCTGTCATCAGCGGTATAGAAAAAAGTACCTTTTTTGCCGTCAGCCTGTATCTCTACTTCACTAAGCTTCATCTGTACATTCAGCTGGCGGGCAATAGCGCGGCTTCTGGATAAAATTTCTTTTTCCCGGCTCTTGCTAATCTTAAAGGTTTCAATATCCCTTTCCGAACTGCGGCGTAAAATCTTTTTCATTTCGGCGCCAAATTCGTCAACCCCTTTTTTCTTCAGTTGCAGGCGCACCAGTTCACCGGTAAGGCTTACTTCGCCCACATCAAAACCGCTAACGCCTTCAAGGGTTACTAAATCACCTTTTTCAAAATATTGTAAAGTAGTATTGCGGAAAAAATCTTTCCGGCTACCCTGCTTAAAACTTACTTCAATCACTTTGCAGGTACTTTCGGGGTCGCTAAATGGCAGGTTCAGTAACCAGTCGTGCACATTCAGCCGGTTACAGCCACCCGTGCTACAGCCTCCGTTGCCTTTACAACCGCCCGGCTTACCACCGTCTTTGGAAGAACTACATGATCCACATCCCATATCTTCTTGATAAGTTGGTTAGTTAATAATAAATACAGAAGTGAATGATAGGGCGGGCTATAGTACTGCGATGATGCTTTGGTTGTGTCACTCACTGCGGCGTTTGGTTCGCTGCTGTGCTGTACAGGAAATATGAGAAATTGTACGTAACCAAGATCAGTGCCTTCAAAATATATTGACAAGCGTTTAACAGTTAGTGCTTCTACCCCCTTATCACCCTCTCTGCTATTTGTCATCAAACAATGGCTATCTGACAAAAAGCTCAATTCATCAAAATTAAGGTTTTGTTCTGAATGATATGATAGAGTTTAATGGTTAGCGCCTGAAACAGCATTTTAGCATTTGCATTACGCTCTACATAATATGCCGCCCTGTCCAGTTCTTCAATAATCGCCTGTTGCTGGCTCACAGAGGCAATTTTATTAAGCCGCTGGGCAAAATCTTTTTCATTGTCTCCCAGCATAACCTGCTCTGCACCCAACACTTTTATACGGATGCTTTGCTCGAGAAGGTGATTAAAATATCGTAAAAACTGCTTTTGTTTTTCCCGCCCCAGCTTGCTTACCTCTTCTGTAAATTTTACCTGCGCCATGGGGCCCCCTTTCAAAGTTGCATTAAGCCATTCGCGAAGCAGGCTTTGCCAATCTTCATCGGCATGTTGTAACAATTGCAAGGCTTCGCGGTAATTGCCTTCGCAAATGGCAGCAATCTGCCGTGCCCTCTCGGGTGCGGCATTGGCCCTGCTCTGCAAGGCTTCCTCCACCTCTCTATTTTCGGGCATAGGAATTTTTACCAGCTGGCAACGGCTAAGAATGGTAGGTAATATCTGTTCTTCATTTTCTGCCACTAATATAAACAGGGTATTGGCAGGGGGCTCCTCTATCAGTTTTAATAATTTATTCCCTTCCTTTCCTAAATATTCCGGCATCCATAATAACAATACTTTGTATTCACTTTCAAAACTCTTCAGGTTTAACTGCCGGATAATATCATTGCACTCTTCCGCTGTAATATTTCCCTGTTTATTTTCCGCCCCTATAAACTGAAGCCAATCGTACACATTTCCATACGGATATAATTGTATAAACTCCCGCCACTCGGCTATATAATCAGCGCTGGTAGGTTTATCGCCGCTTTTTTTAGGAATCACCGGGTAGGTAAAATGCAGGTCGGGATGTATCAGTTGCCGGGCTCTTTCAAAAGCAGGTTGTAAAGCAACTTCATCCGGATGTATAAATGCAGGGGTAGGCGCTAAAGCCGTCATGCCGCCAAAAAGATCCTCCACAACTGGTGCGGGTTGTGGAAGGCTTACTATATATTGAGCGAAAGCCATTGCGAGGGGTAATGCGCCACTGCCTTCCTTTCCTAAAAAAAGTAATGCATGGCTAAGGCGGTTTTGCTCCACCATCTCAGCTAAATGCTGTTTCACTGCCTGCTGACCTATTACCTCATTAAATAGCATATCGCGGATTACCCTGATTAGAAATATGAGTATATGAATGTTGTTACGGCATCAAAAGTAACGGATATCAAAAATAAAAAAGAGGATGTTTCATTCGAAACATCCTCTCTCAATAAAATCATATACTAATCCGTGAAATCTGCGATTACTTGAGATACTTTAATATCTCTTCACTATCCGGTGTTATTTTACTTGGAAAGTAAGCAATCATCTTACCATTCTCATCCAGTAAAAATTTATTAAAATTCCAACCAATAGTAGCATCCAGCACACCATTCTCTGCTTTGCTGGTTAGCCATTTGTAAATAGGTGCCGTATCATCTCCTTTTACACTGATCTTGCTGGCCAAAGGAAACTTCACACCAAACCTGGCTTTACAGAATTCCTGTATTTCGCTGTCTGCACCGGGTTCCTGTCCGCCAAAATTATTGGCCGGAAAACCAACGATCACTAATTTATCTTTGTATTGCTCATACACTTTTTCGAGGGCCTCATACTGAGGTGTATAACCACATTTTGAAGCTGTATTCACTACCAGTATTTTCTTGCCTTTAAACTTGGAAAAATCAATCATTCCGCCTTCAATGGATTTTACTTTAAAACTATGGATCGTCGGATCACCACCGCTAAGGGTAAAAGAACTGAGTATGGCAACTGTTGCAAGGGATAAAAGATATTTCATGACGTATTATTTTTAGCAAAGAACAGCTAAATATGGAAAAGGTTGTAATTTTTTACAAATGGATGGGGTTTGTCCATTCTCCATGGTCTGTGATATGTGAAAAATGGCAAAATAGCTTCTCTTTAACCGAATCTAACCCCAAACATCAAACTTCAAACCCCAAACCTAAATCGTATACGCTGCCGTAACAATGCTCAGCTTAGTTCCTTCGCAGCTAAGTATAGCTGAAGCGCAGGCCTCTAGGGTAGCGCCGGTGGTTATCACATCATCAACCAGCAACAGGTGGCGGTTTTGCAGTAATAACTTATCTGACACGTCAAATACGCCTTCCATATTTTGCCAGCGGCGTACGCGGTTTTGGCGGGTCTGTGATTCGGTAAAACGTATTCTTGTTACTACTTCATTCAAAATGGGCCGGCCCCATACTTCGCTGATTCCCTGGCAGAGCAAGGCTGCCTGGTTATAACCGCGCATACATTCTTTTTTTGGATTAAGGGGCAGGGCCACCAGCATGTCTACCTCACTAAACCGTTCGGCTTTTTGCAGGGCATAGCCCATCATCCTTCCCAAAAAAAATCCGGCTTCTTTATTACTTCTGTATTTTAACTGCATTAATATATGTTGCAGTAAAGAATCCTTGGTAAAATAATAAACAGCAGCTGCATGGGTAATCTCTGATCTGCCATAAAATAATTTTTCTACCGGGTTGCCGGGTGATGTGCAGAAATTTGTTTCGGGTAACTGATGCAGGCAGCGGGAACAAAGAAAATGTTTATCATTAATTACATCCGTTCCGCAACCTTCGCAATTGTGCGGGAAGAAGAGATGGGAAAAATGCTGGAGGTATTCCGTGATAGGAAAATGCATGACACAATTTGCAAAAAAATAATTGCTGTGTCATTAGGTATTTGCCGCAGAAGTATTATTTAAAATAACTGCTGGTACACTTCATCCACCCTGCTCACTGCGGTTACATTTATTTTATAGGCTTTGGGATCGAAACTTTTTTTATTGTAGCGTGACACGATTATTTTTTCAAAACCCAGTTTCTCTGCTTCCGCAATCCTTTGTTCAATCCTGTTTACTGCACGAATCTCACCGTTTAAACCTACCTCACCTGCAAAACAAATATGTGCCGGCAACGGAACATCTTCATACGACGATAATAGGGCACAGATCACAGCAAGGTCAATGGAAGGATCTTCTACTTTAATACCACCCGCAATATTGATGAACACATCTTTCATCCCAAATTGAAAACCACCGCGCTTTTCGAGTACGGCTAATAAGAGTTGTAAACGCCTTAGGTCAAAGCCACTTACCGTTCTTTGCGGGGTGCCGTATACACTTTGCGTTACCAGCGCCTGTACCTCAATCAGTAAAGGCCGCATGCCTTCTAAGGTAGCAGCAATGGCGCTTCCACTCAGTTGCTCTTCTCTTTGTGCAATCAGTATTTCAGAAGGATTGGATACTACACGCATGCCTTCACCGGTCATTTCATAAATACCTAATTCTGCTGTGCTTCCGAAGCGGTTTTTTAAAGTACGGAGAATGCGATAGGCATAATGACGGTCGCCTTCAAACTGCAGAACCGTATCTACCATATGTTCAAGAATTTTTGGGCCGGCTATCGCGCCATCTTTGGTAATATGACCAATTAAAAAAACCGGTGTATCCGTTTCCTTGGCAAAGCGCTGAAATTCTGCGGCGCATTCTCTTATTTGTGAAACGCTTCCGGCAGAAGAATCTATCAGGTTAGATTGCAAAGTTTGTATTGAATCAACAATGACTATTTGCGGTTTCAGTTTTTTAATCTCCTGGAAAATAGTTTGTGTGGCTGTTTCTGTAAGCAGGTAAAAATTATCATTAACTATATTCAACCGGTCGGCGCGCATTTTTATCTGTTGCTCACTTTCTTCTCCACTTATATAAAGTACACGAAACCGGTCCAGCAATAAACCATTTTGTAAGAACAGCGTGCTTTTGCCAATACCCGGTTCTCCTGCTACCAATATGATACTTCCGGGAACAATACCTCCACCCAATACCCTGTTCAATTCTGTATCTTTTGTGCTTATCCTTTTTTCTTTGTTACTTACTACATCACTTAGTGCAACTGTTTTTGTATTTCTTTTTTCGGGTGTATAGTTATCCCAGTTTTCTTCTTTATTATTTCCTTTATCTAATATTTCTTCCGTAAATGTGTTCCACTCAGAACACCCCGGGCACTTACCCAGCCATTTGGCACTTTCGTAACCACAGTTGCTGCAAAAAAAAGCTGTTTTTATCTTGCTCATGCCCTAAAGATAATGTGAGAAAATCTAAGCAGAACTGAAGTAGGTTTCTGATGTTTGTTTGTGTTGATCTGATCAAACATTGTGAAGGAAATCTAAGAGAAGATGATCACTCAATCAAGTAAAAGCTGTTGGCTACGCGGTGTTAGCGGCAATGTAAAAGGGTCAACATTACTGTTGACCCTGTTTACTTACTAACCCATTAAATTCTACCACTAAATTACAATAATGGCCCACATTCCAAAATTATTTTTTATGCCTGTGCATAAAATTCTCCTTCCCGCTAACCAAGATTCCTGATAGATTATAGTGCCTCTTTCAATTACCCATAACCACCGTGGAGAGCGGATTTTGGCTATTCGAAAATATTACTGCATGTATAAAATGATGGAAGACAAGTATATAACATATTAAAATTATTTAGTTTGGTAAAATGGAGCCTTTGTTACCTCTTATTATGCGAAGAAAAAGGGTATTTATATATTATTTATCAATATGTAATCAGCTCCTGTAAATGCTGGTCAATATATAAATTTTTTATGCCCGCAATAGATTGTTAAAGCATCGTTAATGAAAAAATCCCTAAATTGACGTCGTAAAAAAGTTTTTCTGTGCAGCTATTTCTTTACTTAAGTGGTCAGGAAGACTGATAAACGGTTCATTTACTAAAACTAAAACAACATGAGAAAAAAACTGCTTCTAAGTTTTTGTGTCCTGATGCTGGCAACTTGTAGCATTTTTGCCCAAACAACTACGGTAACCGGTAAGGTTACAGACGACAAAGGCAAGCCAATAGAAGGAGCTTCCGTCTTTGAAAAAAAATCACAAAAAGGAACGGTAACAGATGAAAACGGCGTTTACCGCCTGCCTGCAAAAGTAGGTAGCACAATTGTTATTTCCGGTGTTGGATTTGGCCGGAGAGAAATGGTTGTAACGTCTGCTGCTTCCATGGATGTAGCTCTTAAAAGCGTAAGTGAAGATTTAAGTGAAGTGGTGGTAACCGCCCTCGGCTTACGGAAAGAGAAAAAAGCCTTGGGTTATGCAGTGTCTACCGTAGGCAAAAAAGATCTTGAATTAAGGCCAGAAGGTGATATAGGAAGGGTTTTGAGTGGTAAAGCACCCGGCGTTAATATTCTTAATACCAGCGGTCTTAGTGGAAGCGGTACAAACATTACCATTCGTGGGGTAAGTACCATTACCGGTAGTTCTCAGCCTTTATTTGTGGTAGATGGTGTTCCTTTTAATTCCAATACAAATACCAATGCCAGTTTCGTATATGGCAACCAGACATCCAGTCGTTTTCTTGACCTCGATCCTAATAATATAGAGAATGTAAGTGTATTGAAAGGATTAAGTGCCACTACCCTCTATGGAGAGTTGGGAAGGAACGGTGTAATATTAGTAACTACTAAAAACGGCGCTACACAAAAGACAAGAAAAAAATCAGAAATCACGGTTTCGCAATCCTATTTTGTTAATGAGGTTGCTAACCTGCCTGAATATAACCAAAGTTATGGCGGAGGTTTTGATTTGAGCTTAGGTCTTGCCTTCTTTAGTAACTGGGGTGCTAAGTTTACAGATCCTCCTGCCCAGGTAAAGCATCCCTACGATAGACCAGCTTTAGCCTCGGCTTTTCCACAATTTGCAGGTACTCCTTACGAGTATAAATTTTACAATAGTGTAAAAAACTTCTTTAGAAAAGGTAGTGTTAATAACACATCCGTTAATATAGCTGGTTCAACTCCCGGGCTAAACTATAATGCCAATTTTAGTTATCTCGATGACCAGGGCTTTACCATAGGTAATGGTGTAAATAGAAACACTTTTGGATTTGGCGGAACGGCTAAACTTACCAATAAAGTTACCGCAAGTGGTACTATCAATTATGTAGCGAATGATGTTAAGTCGCCGCCAACCAGTACCAGCTTTGGTAGCCGTGCAACAGCTACTTCTGTTTTTGGTGATGTAATGTATACCCCAACAGCAGTGGATTTAACTGGGTTGCCTTATGAAAATCCATTAGATCATTCACATGTATATTATAGGAATGGTAACGATATACAGAATCCGCGGTGGACTTTATACAATGCATTTACAGTGGATAAAGTAAACAGGACCTATGGTAATTTTTCACTCAGGTATGAAATATTGCCCAGTTTGAATCTTTCTTACCGGATTGGTTTTGACAATTATGCAGAAAACCAGGTATATGCGCAAAATAAAGGAGGTGCCGGCGTATGGGCTACAGGTGTTTACCGTACTTCTTCCGGAACCAGTAATATTTGGGATCATACTTTTTTACTTAACTATGATCATAACATCACAAATGATATTAACCTAACCGTTGATGCGGGTGTGAATTCCCGTGAAAATACTTTTCAGCAAATTGGTTACTTAAGCACGCAGCAACTGGTGTATGGTCTCCTGGATCACACCAACTTTGTAACGCATGATATTGTTGGGGAAGGCGGTGGAGATCTTGATTACAAAATTAAAGATCAAACCATCGGCGCATTTGGTCAGGGAACTTTTGGATATAAACAATATGCCTATTTAACCGTAGGTGGACGTAATAGCTGGACCTCTACCTTAGAGCCGGCTAACAGAAGTATTTTTTATCCAAGTGCCAGTTTCTCTTTTATTCCAACTTCTGCAATAGCAGGGTTACAAAATAGTAAGAGCATCAATTATCTGAAACTGAGAATCGGTTATTCAACCAGTGCCGGTTTCCCCGGTGCTTACTCTACCAGATCTGTTCTAAATATTGCTACCCGTGCATTTCTTGATAGAAGCGGTACAGCCGTTAATACCAATTCTATTGGTAACCAGCTTGCCAATCCGGATTTAAAACCTGAACTGCAAAAGGAACTTGAAGCGGGTATTGAGGGTAAATTCTTCAAGAACAGAGTTTCTCTTGATCTTACTTTATACCAAAGAACTGCTAACAATCAGATACTAAACAGAGACCTGGATCCTTCAACAGGCTATACCAATCAACAAATCAATGCCGGTAAAGTAACCAATAAAGGAATTGAATTAGGATTGGGTTATACGGTCATTCAAAATAGAAACTGGAAATGGCAGGTAGATGCCCTGTATACAATTAATAAAAGCATGGTTTCTGACATACCTTCTTATTTAAAACAAGTGGTAACTGCTGGATACACCACGCTTGGAAACGTAGCTATCAACGGTTATCCATTGGGTGTTATTCAGGGATATGCTTTTCAACGTGATCCCAAAACAGGACAAAGACTGGTTAGTGCAACCGGTGATTATATAACAGCTACCTCACCAAGTATCATTGGTGATGCTAATCCAAATTATAAATTAACTGGTATCAGTTCTTTGAGTTATAAGAGCTTTAACTTCCGCATGCAATGGGATTATACGAACGGCGGAGATATGTATTCTGCTACCTCAAGTGTATTGCTCGGACGCGGTGTTACCCGTGATACAGAGTTTGACAGGGCAGCAGGATATATTTTACCGGGTGTAACGGCAGATGGCAAACCCAATGGTATTCAAACCAGTGCTACACAGGCATTTTTCAATAATACGGTTGCGGGCGGTGCTGCAGATGAAGCAGGTATTTATGATGCTACCGTTATCAGGTTAAGAGAATTATCATTGTCTTATAGCCTGCCGGAGAAATTATTGGCAAAAACACCTTTTGGATCTTTATCATTCACTTTGTCTGGGTCTAATTTATGGTACTATGCACCTAATTTTCCTAAATATGTACACTTCGATCCAGAAACTTCAGGATTGGGTGTAAGTAATGGTAAAGGGCTAGAATTTTTTACAGGTCCTTCATCACGTCGTATGGGAGCTAGCATCAGGGTAACTTTCTAAATAATTCTAAATATTGAACTATGAACTATAAACAAATGATATTCGGGGTACTGCTGCTGGGAGTAATTAGCAGTTGTAACAAAAAGCTGGATAGTTTATTAACTAATCCTAACAATCCATCTACCGAAACGGCTGATGTTGATTTATACCTAAACAGGGTACAACTTAGCTTTACTAATTTTTATACAGGGGCTTCTGATTTTGGCGGCGAACTAACCCGTCAGCAGGAATGGTACGGTCCTTTGTATGCCAATGGGTATAGCCCAAACACTTTTGATGGCATGTGGAGTACTGCTTATTCCAGCATTATAAAAAATGCGGATGCCATGATTCCTTTGGCGCAGCAACAAAAAAAATATATACAGTCTGGTATAGCCAGAACGTTGAAAGCTTATGTTTTAGGAACCCTGGTTGATGATTTTGGCGATGTACCTTTTTCAGAAGCTAATCTGGGTGTTGCCAATACCAACCCGAAAGCTGATGGTGGTGCGGCTGTATATGCTGCCGTACATGTTTTATTAGACAGCGCCATTGCTGATTTCAGCAAAACGGGTGCCGGCACCAAACCTACCAACGATTTATTTTATGGCGGCAATGCAGCCAACTGGATTAAAGCGGTAAAATCTTTAAAACTGAAATTTTACCTGCAAACGCGCCTGGTAGATAATTCTGTAGGCGCAAAAATTCAGGCATTGTTAACAGAAAATAACCTGGTTAATACAGAGGCGCAGGATTTCACTTTTAAATACGGAACAAATCTTAGTGCGCCTGACAGCAGACACCCGCACTATGCTTCCAATTATACAGCGGGAGGCTCGGCTGGTGACTTTATTTCTAATTTCTTTATGTGGGAAGTGGTAGCTGAAAAAAGCGGCGGCTCTGTAAGTTCATTAGACCCAAGACGCAGGTTTTACTTTTATCGGCAACGTACCAATTTTGCAGAGGTTAATGCACAAACTGCATCCTGTTCCGTGCAGGCATACCCTTCTCATTATCCGGCCGGAACCCCATTTTGTTTGGTAGGTGCGGGTTATTGGGGAAGAGATCATGGAGATAATTCAGGTACGCCACCCGATGGTCCGCTTAGAACTGCCTGGGGAATTTATCCTGCAGGTGGTGAGTTTGATGCAAACCAGGGCACCAGTGTAACTTTGAGCAGGGGAGGTCGTGGAGCAGGTATTGATCCTATATGGCTTTCTTCTTTTACTTTCTTTCTGGAAGCTGAAGCAGCCTTAAAAATGGGTATTACCACACTAGGCACCCCAAGGGCACTTTTAGATAAAGCGATAAGGGCTTCCATGGCCAAAGTGTTGGCTTTTCCGGCTTCCATAAGTGTAACGGTTCCTACAGCGAATGTTCCGCCTGCCACCGGTTCCGGAAGTGTAGATAATTATGTAACCACTGTATTAACCGCTTATGATAATGCTACTACCGATGACCAGCGATTAAATATTATAATGAAGGAGTATCATATTGCTTCATGGGGTAATGGCATAGAGCCTTATAACAATTACAGGCGCACAGGTAAACCTGATAACATGCAACCTGCAGTTACAACACCTAATCCGGGGTTGTTTATGCGGTCATACTATTATCCGGCGGTTTATACCAACCGGAACCTGAATGCACCCGCACAAAAAACGCCTGGCACAGCTGCTAATAAGGTATTCTGGGATAATAATCCTGATAATTTCATCAAATAATTAAACCAACGATCATGCGGAAACTATTATTCATTTTAGCAATTGTGGGGATTGTTTTTACCATACATTCCTGTAAAAAAACAGACGGGATTAACCCTTTAGCTGATATTAAAAATTTAAGCAAAGGAACCTACCTCACTTTTGCCGAGCAAACGAATCTCAATTTGAATTATGCTACTATAGCCACTTCTACCGTTAGCATTAAAGTAAGTCAATACTTAACTCCTGGTACCACCAGTGATGGTGATGGAGATATTGATAAAATAAAAGTGTATGTAGTAAAAGGCTCAAATTCAGATCCTACCTCCTGGAAATTGGTTAAAACGGTACCATATACCGCTGCAAGCACTGTACTATCTGCTACAGGTGCTGAAGTAGCCACTGCTTTAGGCACTACGCCTTCTAATTTAGCACCGGGCGGTGTGTATACATTTTATAATCAGATACTCACAAAAGGGGGTAAGACCTATGATATTTCCAACATAAATTCTAACCTGGAATCTAACTCAAACTATAATGCAGCTTTTCGCTGGCAGGCTTTTGTAGTTTGTCCTTTTGTAGCGCCTGTTGCGGGTACTTATAAAGTTGTGCAGGATGACTGGCAGGATTGGAGCCCAGGTGATTTAGTAAAGGTAACGGATGGTCCTGGAGCAAATCAGGTGAATATCAGCCAGGTATGGCCGGGAGTGCCTGCCGGTGGAACCATTGTGAGTCCATTGATTGTTACGGTAGATCCTGCAACAGGAGCTGCCACCGTTCCTAAAGTAACCTTTGGAAATTATGGCGGAAGTACGAACTATATAGCTGTGGGAGCCGGTGCTGGCGGAAGTGCAGGATATATATTTTCCTGTACCGGTTATATCGGATTGAATATAAATATTACATCCAGTGCAGGTTCTAATTTTGGAACTAATAAATTGGTTTTACAAAAGCAGTAGAATGCATCATCTTATAATAACAAGGGCCAACGAAAGTTGGCCCTTGTTATTTAAGTATGCGAGAATTGGTTCTATTTCTTATGCAGATTTTATTCAACACGTATAAGCAGTAACAACTTTACTATCTTTTTTACAGCAAGGCCCACTCAAAGGGCCTTGATGGTTTTCAGGACCTTATGACTAACTTTATAGAACAATTAGAAAGAGATGCTTTTTCGGTTAAGCCAGGTATGCTTTGTTATTATGTTTGGGAGTAATCTCCTTACCCAAAATGATGGCCTGGGAATAAACGGTAAGTGGTTCAACCACATAGCTGTTTCAAATAGAAAAGAAACGCCTTTTGAAAACAGGTATGCTAAGCCAAGCGGAACGCCTTATTTTAATGATACATACAAATTTTCAAATATTTTTTTAAAAAGTGGACGGACATTTTTGAATGTGAAAGCCAGGATAGACCTTGTAATACAGGGAATATTTTTTATATCATCAAATGGGATAGAGATAAATATAGATCCCGGTATAGCAAAAGAAATCAGTTATG
>JBBRHM010000063.1:0-19875 GCA_038222655.1 Chitinophagales bacterium
ATTATTTATTTAGAAATCAATCCCGCAAAATATTTTACGGTACGAACCAGCTGGCTCACATAACTCATTTCATTGTCGTACCAGCTAACTGTCTTAACCAGTTGTGCCTCACCAACCGTCATAACCTTGGTTTGCGTGGCATCAAACAAAGAACCGAAATGGGTACCTATAATGTCTGAACTTACGATTTCGTCTTCATTATATCCAAAGCTTTCATTGCTGGCGGCTTTCATGGCTGCATTGATCTCTTCTGTGGTTGTTTTTTTAGCAAGGATAACCGACAGTTCCGTTAGAGAACCCGTAATAACCGGAACACGTTGCGCACCGCCATCTAATTTACCTTTCAGTTCAGGTAATACCAAGCCAATGGCTTTGGCAGCGCCTGTGCTGTTGGGAACAATATTAGCAGCAGCAGCTCTTGCCCTGCGAAGGTCACCTTTCGGATGTGGTGCATCCAGAGTATTCTGATCGTTGGTGTAAGCATGAATGGTTGTCATGATACCTGTTACGATACCAAACTTATCATTCAACACTTTGGCCATCGGCGCCAGACAATTGGTGGTGCAGGAGGCGCAGGAAATAATGGTTTCGCTGCCATCCAGTATCGTATGGTTTACATTAAATACAACAGTTTTGAGTTCGCCGGTTGCGGGCGCAGAGATGACTACTCTTTTAGCGCCTGCTTTAATATGCGCTTCTGCTTTTTCTTTATCGGCGAAGAAACCGGTAGATTCGATTACCACATCTACGCCGTGTGAACCCCAGGGAATTTGTGAAGGATCTTTTTGTGCATATATTTTAACGGTCTCGCCATTTACAACAATGGAATCTTCTGTAGAGGTAACGGTTGCGCCTTCGAAGCGGCCCTGGGCGCTGTCATATTTTAATAAATGTGCTAACACCTGGGGACTGGTGAGATCATTAATGGCCACCACATCAATGCCATCCATATTATAGATCTGGCGAAATACCAAACGGCCTATACGTCCGAAACCGTTAATGGCAACTTTTACTGTACTCATTGAATTCCGTGTTTAATTGATTAAAAATTCTAACAAGTGGCAAATTTACAGGGATTGATAAGAAAAGCAGTGATTTTTTTGGTCAATGGTAAGGGAGTAGTGAGTAGTAATAGTCAATGGTAAATCTTAATGCGGGTTAGGATACGCACAACTCACTACTCAGCACTCACCATTGTCATTCTTGATTCGGCTGTTATGTGTCTAAATTTGATTAATCCCAAAAATGTTTTGGCAGAAAAGTAGCATGAGCCTATTTTTGCGTCCCGATTAACAAATTGGCCGGTTCGTCTATCGGTTAGGACAGCCCCCTTTCACGGGGCAAAGACGGGTTCGATTCCCGTACCGGCTACTTCTCACCCGCGTCCAGAAAAAATTCTGGACGCTTTTGTTTTCAGCATTATCCGAAGCATTATCTGAGCTTAACTTTTTCAGCTTTAGTATTAGTAATATGATGAGGTAACCAGACATGTTGTAAACGACTAATAACTTGTTTAGCAGCAGCCCGTTGTTCCTTAATAGGATAACTTTCTATTTGAGCGGGGTGGGAATCATTTAAAGTAAACGCATAATCGTAAACTTTCTTAGCGCTCAATATTGCATTGTTTTAAGCAATTTGTTGATTTTTCGATCTCTGGTTGCCTGGAGTGTCTGTATGTAACTTTTTCTGGTTATAATAGTGGTATATATGTAAGGATTTTGTTTTATTGTGTAACACTTTCACTCAGAGAAATGTCTACATTATAGATACAGGAATATGTAACTGTATCTGACATGAAAGAAAATATTCTACTAGGTCAACATGTACTCGCAACGCTATCTGACCATATTGCAGTAATTAACCAATCAGGGATTATAGTTGCTGTTAACCAGGCCTGGGAAGATTTTGCTTTAGAAAACGGTATAACCTCACTTCATCGTGCAGATAGAGGAAGCAATTATTTCGAGGTGTGTTGCAAATCAATCGAAAATGGAGATGGTAGTGCGGGACTCGCCATGGCAGGTATAAAGTCTGTATTTCGGAAGGAACAACCTTCTTTTGAATTTGAGTACCCATGTGATTCACCGTTTCAAAAGAGGTGGTTCATCATGAATGCTGTTTTAATGAAAGGTGATGACACGATGCTCGTATCATCACACCATGATATAACCGAACGTAAAATCGCTGAACAATCCATTGCTGTAAATCCCGGCTAAACTGACCCCCTCTCGCCATTTCAAATTGACCCCCTTAAAACCGGTTTCAAAAAGGTCCTAAAAAAAGCCTGTGTAAAAGGGCTAAAAAATCGATAAAGAACTGTTGTTTTTGTAGAATAAAAATAGTGATTAAATTTTGTCCTTGGATTTTTTAAAAAGGTTCGGTTATTAGGGGGTTTGCTTTTGATTTTTTTCGCAGAGATTCCCCGTAAAGTTCTATTCGTAATGATTGATGAACGATTCTGTCAAGTATGGCATCAGCAAGTGTTTTTTCTCCGATGATTTCATGCCATTTTTTTACAGGGATCTGTGCGGTTATGATAGTGGATCGTTTCCCGTGGCGGTCTTCTATGATATCTAAAAGCAGTGCCCTGCCGCCGGCATCAAAAGGTTGCACACCAAAGTCGTCTAATATTAAAGCATCCTGCTTTTCAATTTTGGAGAGTTCCTTTAAATGTGCGCCATCGGCTTTGGCCATTTTTAAATGCGACATTAATTTTGCTGTGTTAGTATACAGAACTTTGTATCCCAACAAACAAGCTTGCTGGCCAAGGGCTGAGGCTAAAAAACTTTTACCTGTACCTGTGCTGCCTGTAATAAAAAGGTCTTCTCCTTTTTTTATAAAATCAGCGGTAGCCAACCGTTGTACCAGGTTTTTATCGAGTCCCCTCTGTTCGGAGTAATCGAGTTGTTCTATACTGGCACTGTAACGGAAGTTGGCGTTCTTAAGCCCTCTTTGTACGGCACGGTTCTGCCTGTCATCCCATTCGCTTTGCACTAAATGATGAACCATCTCATCGTTAGTAAACTGACCGGACGGGCCGGTAGATTCGGTAGATGTTTTAAATGCCTGGTGCATACCTAACAGCCGCATACGGCTCATCTTTTCTAAACTTTCTTCGTTCATTGTTTTTATTTTAATTGATTAATAATGGAACTTGTTTTATTGATAATAATCTTCACCACGTATATTGTCGTGAAGGGGCATGTTGTTGTCTGTGCCGGAAGAGATATGATCATCATCTTCGAGGGGAATAAAATCTGCCTTTGATTTTAATATCCGTTCAATGATCCCAAAATTGTACACGTTAAAACTATCGGCCCGTTTGCAGGCATTGATAAGCCTTGTGTCGCCTACCCGTTTTTTATAGTTGATAATGCCCTGGCAGGCCCTGTAATTTTTTTCGGGGTATTCGTTTCGGGATAATACGTTCCTGATGTAGGCTGCCACCGGCTCACCAATCAAAGCCGCATCTGCCATAAATTTTTCAGGGTTCCATTCCGTTGGGTACTTGTGCCAGGATGCAAGGTGGTCTTGGTTTTGAATGTATTTTTCTTTACCAAAATGACGCACATGGACCGCAATCAGTTCATGATCCATAAAAGCTTCCACCTTTGTACGGTTGTACATCAGCTTAACCTTTTTGCCAATAAATTTATAGGGTACACTATAGTAACGGTAATCTACCGTAACAAAACCTGTCTTGCCAACCGTTGCCGTTTTGGTGGTCATCGGATCGAAGGGGTATTTGTTCAACGGTTTTAAAATATCCCTTTCCTGTGTTTCAAACTGTTGCCTTCGGCTATAATCGCATCCGGTAAGTAAGCCGTTGTTGTGTTCTTCTAAATGAATAAGAATATCCTTGTTCAGGGCTTCTATACTATGATATATCTTTTCATCAATTTTGGTAAATATGGTAGTGTAAATAATTTTTACGGCTCCTTCTACCAGTGCTTTGTCTTTGGGTTTATATACCCTTGCAGGAAAAACGTGTGTATTGTAATGTGCCGCAAAAGCGGCAAAACTGTCATTGAGTTCCGATTCGTAGCGACCCGCTTTTTTTACGGCTGATTTTAAATTATCCGGAACAATTACTTCCGGAACACCACCATAAAAATGCAGGGCACTCTCACAGGCAAGTATAAAATCGTGCTTGGTTTGCGAAGCCACTGCTTTTACATACGTAAGCTGGCTACAGCCTAAAACAGCTACAAAAACTTCTACATCCTGTACTTCGCCAGTACCGGCATCTACTATCTGTAAGCGTTTACCCGTAAAATCAATAAAGAGTTTGTCGCCAACTTTATGCACCATCCGCATAGAGGGCTTACTCATCCCCATATACGTATTTAAGCGCACCAAAAAAGCAGAGTGCTTATAGCCCTCCGGGCACTGCCTGATATAATCTGCGTAAACCATTTGCTTGGTTACGCCACGCTTCTTTAAACGTGCAACCAGTTCCGGCAACATCGCTTCAAGATCAAGTACACGGCTATTTTCTACCTTCGGTTTTTCAATTAAAAAGGCAGTAGCCATTTGGCTATCACTCATCAACGCTACCTGTTCAATGGTAAGGCCAAGCTCCGCAAACTGCATAAGATATTTCTTTACTGTATTTCGTGCAACACCTGTGCTTTTGCTGATAAACTTGCTGCCGCGCCCGGCAGAATAAAGACTTAATACCTGTCTGATTTTAAACATATCGATCGTTTTGTTGGACATAAATTATCTGGGTCGTTTTGATTAAAACAACCCCTATTTATGCTACAAAAACAATCAGTTTTTTATCACACTTTTCAGGGGGTCAATTTGAGCCGGTATTAGGGGGTCAATTTGATTTGGCGAGAGGGGGTCAGTTTGGTTTGGCGGAAGGGGGTCAATTTGCGTGGATTTTCCAGCTAATTATTGTTTATATATAAATTATAAGTATCAACAAAATTTAACGCCTTTGAAGTATTACTGAACATAAAAACTTCGAAAATTCCACTGTTGCTTTTAAATTCAATTTCGGCATACTCAACTATTGGGATTTGATAATTGCTTTTAAATCTTTTGTCAGGTGTACCGTCTTTGTTAACCTTAGCCCAAGTTTCACCAATTGTTTTTGAGTCACTTGGTACATCTTCGTCTTCTAAGAAACTGGTTGTTTTAAAGGATATTTTAAGGTCTGATAAATCTACAAGTCCAAAATTATTTTTATCATCAAATAGTACAGCAAAAGCAGGATAAATGTAAATATCGCTACCATTTTGATTTTTAAAATGTAGTGCGTCAAATTCGGCATTGATAAATTCAATTATTTTATGTGATAGAACGGTAGGTACTCGTGTAATTAAATTACTTGCTGCAGAACGATTGTCATTATTTTTTATAGCAGAAGTTTTGTCCCAAATTCTCGCAGATTGAGTTAATGTATCAAAACTTCGTTTCAATTTTTCATACTTCTCTTTTATACTATTATCAATATCAATGTCAATTGTGACTTTACATTGTACTAGTTGTTGTTTTAATTCAGACAAGTAATCAGCTTTCTCGGAATGTTGTTCTTCAAATTTCTTTGTAAAAAAACCAAATATAAAAATTCGTGAAAGCACCTTATAAATGGCTGCCTTATTAACTTCCTCTACAACTATGGGAACTTCATTTTCAATGTCAATTTTTTCTTGGTATGCCGCAAGCAAAGTCTCTTTCATTTCTGCTAGTCCTTCGCTTGTGACTGAATTTGCATCATTACTTTTTATTTCACCTTCTAATTTTTTCGGAATAAAGTAGTAAGGTTCACCTGCAAAATCAGAAGTGTCCTGTAGTAATGAATGTGGATTTAATACTTTTTGTGGATTTGGGTTATTACTCCAATCTGATATTTTCTTTCTATCATATAAACCTGTCCCGGGAAGACCACTATTTAGGTAAGCTCCTTTTTTACCAATATTAACGTTAAGTCCTTTAATTCCAATAGTAGTACTAACTCCTTTTGAGCTAAAATTTAAATAAATTCCTGGGAAGAGTTTTTGTCTTCGTCTAAATTTGAGTGCCATGTAATATATCTGTTTAAAATTTCTGTAAGTACTTAAAAGTATGCAATTTAATAAGTCAAAATCCCTAACCTGAAACTCAATAGATTGATTATCAATAAAATATTTTCATCGTCTAATTGTGAGCCTGCAATTTATTTTCTGGTCATACCAGCTTTGTTTATTTTTCGGTTATAACTTTACTCAAGTCGACATTACACCAAAATATCGATACGCCGCTACCGGTATCATTTGCGTATTCCTGTTTTAGTTGGGCAAGTGAGCATACCCGACCGCTGATAACTTCAATGAAATGTCCGGGTTTACCCCGCAAATCTTCCCATATCCTCATGTCACTAACTTTTGATAGTTCCTGTATGCTCTTGCTACCTCTGTGGATGGCTTTCAGTAGATCAATTTTTTCTTTACGGTTCATGTTCATAGCTATGCTGTTTTAATGCTTCGTTCTTCAATCGCTCAATCATTTCATCAAGCTGGTCATCCGTTAACCGCTCAAAATCCATTTCCAGTGCGGTGCTTTGTAAGCGCGGTACCGCATAAGGTAACAGATCGGTAAAAAACTTCATCCGGGCTGCTGCGCTTATCCTCCTGAAGTCTGCTTTCAACGTATTAAATTCAGTGTTTAGGAAATCCCCAATAGATTCGCGCAGTTCTTCGTTTATTTTATTTTTCGCTCCCTTGGGTCTACCACTGGGGTTGCCGCTGTTTCCTTTTGTAAATTTTGCCATAGCCTGTATTTTTTCTCTTTTTTACAGATAAAATATTTTTTTTCGAGCGTAAACCTTGTTACAGTATTTTGTTACAGTATTTTGTTATAGTATCTACTTAAAATACCTATTTATAGTATCTACTTAAAGTACCTTATTATAGGTGCTGTAGTGGTGCTGAAGTCATTGCTGTTAATTTGTTGAATAGTTGCTGCTGAATTGCGTAAAAGCCTGAAAATCTCTTATTATAGGTGCTGTTTATGTGCTGTTGCCATAAATGGTATCAATTGCCGCTTTTTTCGCATCCTGTTTAGCCTGTTGCAATTGTTTCAGCTTATAGTTTTTTCGTTTCAATTCCGCCTGATAAATAAGCTTTTCAAGTGGCATTGTAAATGATACATAAGACCCCCGGATATGGCTGGCGTATAGTTTTAATCCCCAGTTCAATTGCAACTCCTTTTTGATTTTATCAAGCTGGTACCGGTTATTATATTTCATCAATTCTTCGCAAATGGGTTCCCCTTGTTTGTTGTTACCAGACATTCTGCCTACCAAATAGTCGTTCGGCATCTTGATATACGCCTGCTGCTTAAGTATGTATCGAATTGCAGCAAAAGCAAGGAATGTAACTACCTCAAATTCCGTTTTGTAATTTTTATAAAAGTCAAAGATCATTTTTTTGGTAATGGAAGTCTTTGGCGTTCTATCGGGTAGTGAATCGAAAATTACTTCCCCATTTCGGTAACTATAGTCAATGTCACTGAACTTAATACCTAACTCTTTTCTCGCTTTCTCTATCCTTTCATCTTGTGTTCCGGTCATTGTGGTACTTGTAGCATATAGAGAATAATTCAATACACTATTCAATTGTTCCTTAATGTCAATTAATCCACCTTTCAAGAGTATTACCGGGAACGTTATATACTTACTCATGGTGCAAATGTTTTGATATACCATGAGTAGAATTGCGCGAAGTCGACAGCTATGCAATACAGCCCTCCTGCCCGTTCGACTGCTGCCTGATATTGTTGCTGCGCATCGCTCTGCCGGTCGGCGCCTATTTTAACCTCAATCTTTACCGATTTTCCAGCGATTGTAGCGCTTATGTCAGCCGTACCGTCTGTTCCTGTGCCTTTTATCCATTCAACGCCGCCTATCGTCCGGGAACGACCAATGCTATCAATATAAGTTTCCCGCCGGTCAATCATTCTGCCGGTATTGTTAATCCGCTCTGCCTGCCATCCACTGAATGATAGAAAGTCGATGACGCATTTAGTCAAGCCGTTAGCAGTATTGTCTTTGTAGATGGATTTGGGTATACTTTCAACTGGTACGTTGGGGTAACGTCTACGTTTATACTCCATTGATAATTTCTGCAAATGCTGCTTTGGTGTATCTTTAGGGGGAACAGATTTCTCACCCCCGTTAGTATGTTGCTGCATATTATCGGGGTTTTTATTTGTGAGTGGTTACATAGGTTGCCGCTTCAATTTGCTTTTCTAACTGGCTGGTCTTGGCGTTGCCTAACATCCACGCTTCCAGCTTATCCCTGTCAAAGAATATGCTTTTGCCATTGGGTTTAGAGTAGGGTAAAATACCAGCGCTGGTTAGTTTATAGACGTATGATTTCGCATAGCCAAGATATTGGCATCCTTGCTCAAAGGTTAACACCCTGTTTAATGTACGATTTTCCATTTTTTTGATAATTTGAAAATGAATAAAAACAAAGCGCTTTGCTGTTAACTCCTCAAAAGTCTAATGAAAATCCACACTTGGAAAATAAGAAATCCGACCTTTTTGGGGTCGGAATGGGTCGACAAATCGCTGAAAGTATTGATATGATTGAATTTAAGGGATCGGATATTATAGTCGGAAAATTATCTTTTTACATCATTGATCATAGCATCAATTAATTGATAACCAATTTTCGGTTTGGTATTGCTATCAATTTTTCCATCCTTATGGCTTATGCAACTGTTCAATGTTTTTAAAGAAAACCCAATACAAATTTTGTGAAAAAAATAATATGCTTGTGACTTTGGCTTCAACCAATTTATTTTATTTATTTCAGTCAATAACTGCCCAGTTAGAAAATAAACAAAATCATTTTCATTGATAGGCTTAATGTATTCTTCTTTGATTAATAGTTTATGAATTTTCTTGATTTGGGCTTCATTAAGGTTGACCGTTAAAGTTTTTTCAATCTTTAAATGCTGGTTCATTAACCCGCCTGTATTAATGCTAAGTGGTTTGCTGTTGTTGCTGGAAGTTAGTTTAGCTATAAATTCTTCCGCAATTTTTAAACGTAATTCAAAGTTTACCATTTCAGAAAGAAATCTCATATCCTGCCGGTGACTGTTGTTGTAATATTTGGTAGATACTTCAATCCCTTCCTTATTCAACTCAATTTCCCCCTCCCAATAACGCAACTCTGAAATTAACGGGTCTTGCTTACTTTCCATAAACTTTGCGCAATCCAGTAGCATTGAATTACGTACGAATTGTTCTATTTCAATTGGGGTTATTGCGCTGTCAGTCATAGATCAATATTTACTTTACTGGTTGCCAATTCTTTCATTTCCTGTGATGCTTTTACATAACGCTGTGTCATTTTCATAGTGGTATGGCCTAAAAGTTTCGAGGCAGTGAGTATGTCCACATCATTTAAAATTAAATTGGTGCCAAAAGAATGCCGGCCATTATGCCATGTGATCGCTTTTTCAATCTTAGCGCGCTTTACCCATGCTTTTAAGGTCTTGTTTGCGCCGTTG
Organism: Chitinophagales bacterium; assembly: GCA_038222655.1. Taxonomy (GTDB): domain Bacteria; phylum Bacteroidota; class Bacteroidia; order Chitinophagales; family Chitinophagaceae; genus Sediminibacterium. The sequence continues at coordinate 9,511 of JBBRHM010000063.1, forward strand.
GCCGTTGGCAGATCAAACACACGACCTTTGCTGGCAACGCCTAATAATTTCACAGCTGTATCATTCAGAGGTGTTGCTACATTCTCACCAGTCTTACTTTGTGTTACATTCATTTGACGGCTATCGAGGTTTATGCTTCCCCAGTCAAGGGCTTTAATATCGCACCATCTTAGCCCGGTAACACAAGTAAATAGGAATGCACGCTTAACCTCGCTGCTTTCTGTTTGGGTGCCGCTTAAGGTTTTCAGTTCGGCTAACGTTAAAATATCTTTCATCTTGGCCTTACCCCTTACTTTCCTTTCAACCATATCGAGCACATTATCTTTTAACAGTCCCTTCCTGTAGGCTTGTTTCACCATTTTTTTAAATCGGGTGTAATAAGATGAAGCGCCTTCGCCGGTGCTGTTTGCTTCCAAATAATCTATAAAATCTTCAATTATCAAAGCGTTTATGCTTCCAAATGTTAACCCGGCAGATTTCACTTCAATGAGATAGGCTGCAAACCGATTCAAGGCTCCTTGCATATTGCGTTTATCTTTCTTTGTGTAACTGTCCACATAGCTTTGCATCCATACTGTAATGATTGTTTTTTTACCGGCATCCGTTACCATGCTATAATTATTCGCTTCCAGTTCGGCGGCTCTGGTAACGGATATTTCGTCCGCTTGCTGCATTCGTTTCTTGTTCTGCTCCCGGTCAAGTAGGTTTGAAGGTTTGGCAAGTTTGAGATGTTTAAGTGTTTCAACTGTCCGTTGGCCATTGTGGTAAATATCCAAGCGTAAAGTGGTTGTACCGTCCGCGTTTTTACGCTTTCTTAATGTTACACTCATTTTGCCTTTGGTTTGATTTTCGCTTCTCTAAGGTATGAATAATTAGAATATCATGTTACCGGGGTAACAGTGGAGTAACAAAAATTGAGAAAAGAAGGTCAAATCAAGAGAAATCAAAAGAAAGTAGAATCGCTACAACCGTTACCATTACTGGATTTAAGGGCATAAAAAAACCACCCTAAAAGAGTGGTGTAGTGCCCAGGAATGGATTCGAACCATCACATCCTTGCGAACGCTGCGACCTGAACACAGTGCGTCTACCAATTTCGCCACCTGGGCATTTTTAAACATACTGCAAAAACCTTACTGCTTACTGCAATTGTAGTCTTTAGCTTTCAGCTTAAACGGGTGCAAATATAAGTGCAAACTACTTTAACTACCAAGCAAATGTTTAGCGTAGTTGGGAGTTAGAAGTTTGGAGCCTGGAGTTATAAATTCAATATTTCCAGTCCTACTCCTAACTTCCTCATACTACCAACAAACTGCAGCCCCTGATATCGCTGTTATCCAGCCTGCCCCATACTTCGAAGCTACCATCCTCATATATTTTGCCCACATCTTCGGTGGCTATAAATGAACAGCTATAGATATTGGCAAGGTCTATTACCTGTAAAAGTCCCCTCCCTGTTTCATTTACTAAAAGGGGATCTTCTTCGTCGCGTACCAATACCCGCATCCATGGCGGGCAAAGAAACCTGCCCTCTCCTTTTGAATACGCCTGGCTAAGTAATTCCGTCATTCCATATTCCGAATGCACTGTTTTTACACCAAGTCCATCGCTTAATAACTGGTGAACTTCTGTACGGGTCAGTTCTTTTCGGCGGCCTTTCATGCCGCCGGTTTCCATTACCACCGTATGTTGTAAGGATTGTGGAAAGGAAGCTGCAAAATCAAGCAACCCGAAAGTCACACCAATCAGTATTGTTTTTTGTTTTTTTCCTTCCAGTCTTTGAAGTGTTGCAGATAGTTTTGCATGCTCATCGAGGTAAAAGCCACTATCCGGATGCCTGCTCATTTTTACCAGTTCATCAACCATGGCCACCAGTGAAGAATGCTGCCGTTCCAGGTAAGAAGGCAAGAGGCCAAGAATACACCAGTCTTTCACATCCCCATAAAATATACCGAATGTTTTCACAAAACTTTCACGATAAATGGCCGCCTCTTTCACCAAGTGCCTGCTGGTGGCAGATTGAGTGGTACCGCTGCTTTCAAAGATAAGTTCCGGATCAAAATGAGTGGTGGTAACCGTATGTGTTTTGAAAAAAGAAACAGGCAACGCCGGAATAGCGGCAAGTGTCTTAATACTTGAAGGATCTGCGCCAGAAAGCTGGCACCACTGGCGATACACAGGATTATGTTCGTATTGAAAGCGAAAAACAGACAGGCAAGCATCTGTAAAAGCACCCTGAAGCCGGGATAGAGAGAAAATATTGTTAACATCAAATGACTGCACAGCTATGTATTGTAATGTTTTAACTAAATTTGAAAAGACAATAAAACGAATGAAGACAAAATTATTGATACTATTGGCAATACCCTTTGTGTTTTATGCGTGTAAGAAAGATACTTACACCACAAAGCCCCAGATTTCGATCAAAAGTATAAATTCAAAAATTTTAAAACAGGGCGACATCCTTCTTTTCCAGCTCAATTTTACTGATGCGGAAGGTGATATACAGGATACACTCTGGGTACAAAAAATATCAAGAACCTGCCCGGGTACTGCGGGTGTACAGTTTACCAGCAAAAACAGGGTTCCGGATTTTACGCCTACCAGCAACTTAAAAGGAATACTGGAAGTTGGTTATGCCTACAACGCCAATGTTTCTGGCTATAGCGCCATTGCGGGTTGCGGCAACAAAAATGATACTTCCTATTTCAAATTCTGGCTTAAAGACAAAGGAAAGAATGTAAGTGATACAATCTCTTCAGAGAATATTGTTTTACTAAAATAGTGTCAGCTATTGAATGGTTTAATCCGCACCCTTCTTTTTGGTAATTATTTTTATGGCATCTGTGTTATTGCCTTGTCTGTAGAAGCGGCCCTGCAACAGCATTTTCCTTTAAACACTCTTGCCTACTATGTTTTTGTTTTTGTTTCCACGGTATTGTATTATACCCATGCTTATATAGCTGAGCCTGCCGTTAAAACAGTAACTGCCGATCCTGTTAATCAAAGAACCAGGTGGTACACAAAAAACCGAAGGCTGATTAATTATTCACAAAAATTATTTACGCTAGTTTTTTTTGCCTGTGGAATTTACCTTTTTATCGTAAACTGGTCGCATATATTGCATATCGGCTTATGGCAATGGACCTTTATCGGCATATTTCCACTCGTGGCTGGTTTATATTATGGCAGTGTAGCGCCAAATACCGCCACCAACAACCTGCGCAATAAAGGATGGTTAAAACCTTTTGTGATAGGCTTTGTCTGGGCCGGCTCTGTTACCATTTACCCTGTTTTATTTAGCAGTATAGAAACAGGTGTGGCGTATTCACCGGATATCATAAGTCTTTTGTTATTCATTAAGAACTTTATGTATATAACGATGCTCTGTATAATGTTTGATATTAAAGACTATGCCGCCGATCATAATCATCAACTCAAAACCTTTGTGGTGAGACTGGGACTGCGTAAAACGATTTTTTATATACTGATCCCTTTGAGTATAACAGGGCTTGGAACCTTTATTTTATACGCAGTTTTGCGCGATTTTCCGTTGCTTCGCATTCTTATTAATACGATTCCTTTTGTATTGTTAATAATTGTAGCATACTCTATGCATCGCCGTAAAAGTATTCTCTATTATCTTGCAATCATTGACGGGTTGATGCTGGCCAAAGCTGTCTGCGGTATTATCGGTATCACCCTAATTAAATAAAGACCATGGCAAAAACGAAAAGCACCCGAACAAAAGTGAAAAAAGGTATTTCTGATACCTCGATGGCTTTCTTAAAAAACTATATCAACACCCCTTCTCCTGTTGGTTTTGAAAGCGGCGGACAAAAAGTATGGCTTGAATATATCAAACCCTATGTAGATACTTTTTTTACGGACCCCTATGGTACGGCAGTGGGTGTAATCAATCCAACAGCGCCCTTTAAAGTAGTGATAGAAGCACATGCAGATGAAATAAGCTGGTTTGTTAACTATATCAACGATCAGGGATTGATCTATTTAAAAAGAAATGGCGGTGTTGACCACCAAGTGGCTCCTGCCAAAAGGGTATGGATACATGGCAATAAAGGCCCCGTAAAAGCAGTTTTTGGCTGGCCCGCCATTCACACAAGAATGAGTAACCCTGAACAGAAAGAACCGCAACCCAAAGTAGATAATCTTTGCCTGGATTGTGGTGCCCGCACAAAAAAAGAAGTGGAAGCCCTCGGAATCCATATCGGTTCGGTTGTTACCTATGAAGAAGGATTTGACGAACTCGCTTATGATTATTTTATCGGCCGTGCTTTTGATAATCGCATTGGTGGTTTTATGATTGCAGAAGTGGCCCGTTTACTGAAAGAAAATAATAAAAAACTGCCTTTCGGATTATACGTGGTAAATGCAGTACAGGAAGAAATCGGTTTACGTGGTGCCGAAATGATTGCCCGCAGGATTAAACCCGATATGGCCATCATTACCGATGTAACACACGATACCAATACACCTATGATCAGTAAAGCGATTGAAGGTGATATTCAATGCGGCAAAGGGCCATCACTGGCTTATGCACCGGCCATTCACAATAAATTATTGAAACTGGTTCAGGATGTGGCCGAAAAAAATAAGATTCCCGTTCAGTTAAGAACACTTAGCCGCAGTACGGGTACGGATACAGATAGTTTTGCTTATGCTAACGATGGTTGTCCTTCTGTGTTGATTTCGATACCGCTTCGCTACATGCATACTACCGTAGAAATGCTACACAAAAAAGATATTGAAGAAACCATCCGGCTAATGTATGAAACCTTATTGGCCTTTACACCGAAAACAAATTTGAAATACTTGTAGGAGTAACAAATAGTTAATGCATGAGCGCAACAGATAAAAAAACAATACGTATAGCGGTACTTGACCTTTACGAAGGACAGGCTAACCAGGGAATGCGATGTATACGTGAGATTGTGCGTGAGTGGGGTGAAATAAACCAGTTTACGATTGTATATGAGGTGTTTGATGTTCGCCTGGAAATGGCTATACCCGATACTTCGTATGATGTATATATTTCAAGCGGCGGACCAGGCTCTCCACTTGATAGTATCGACTCAGATTGGGAAAAAAAATATTTTGGCTGGATACAACACATGGAAGAATGGAACCGGAATCTGGCTGGATTTCCCAAAAAACATGTTTTCTTTATCTGTCATAGTTTTCAACTTGCCTGCCGGTATTACCAGGTAGCTACTGTATGCAAGCGGAAATCAACTGCGTTTGGTGTATTCCCGATTCACATGCTGCCGGACGGAAAAAAGGAAGCGGTGTTCGGTGAAATGAAAGACCCCTTCTACAGCGTGGATAGCCGCGATTTCCAGGTGATTGAACCCAATCATTACAGGTTAAGGGTCCTTGGTGCAAGCATGCTGGCCATTGAAAAAAGCCGTCCGCATGTACCTTATGAAAGAGCTATTATGGCCATTCGTTTTAATGACTATTTTCTCGGTACTCAGTTTCACCCCGAAGCAGATGCAGTGGGCATGAGCATGTACCTGCAGCGGGAAGACAAAAAGCAAACCGTGATCGAAAACCATGGAGAGCCAAAATGGAAAAGCATGCTGGAACAATTACAGGATCCTGAAAAAATAATGTATACCTACCAGCATGTTTTGCCTAACTTTTTAAACCTTGCTATAGGCGAATTGGTAGAAATCTGAACAGCCCTATACAAATAAATCGTTATCATTCAAAATCTTTACTGCTGATTGGTAAGGATTTTTTACTTTGAGGCAGTTTTTAAATAAATAGGTATGGTCACCGCGATCAGAAAACATTTCAACGAAACATTTACCGAAGAAAAATACCAGGCTTATTTACAGGATTTGAATAGTAAACACCCCGGAACTATTGAATTCCGAGTGGCAGAAACGCCTGTATTTGTAACCCGCGATTTTAAAGATAAAATGCTGGCCGCCTGTGAAAGCATTGTGGACGTGATAACGCAGTTTAATTTCAAAACACTTACCTCACATGCCATTCCCGATGAAGTAAGGGTACCGAACGAAAATGCACATACCCATTTTATAGCATTTGATTTTGGAATTTGTGAAAATGAACAGGGAGAAATCGAACCGCAATTAATAGAAATGCAGGGATTCCCTACAATGTTCGCCTACCAGATATGGCAGGATGAAGTAACACGCCGGCATTTTGAAATCCCTGAAAATTATTCTCCCTACCTTAATGGTTACACTGCCGAAACCTACCAGCAATTTTTAAAAGAAGTGATTCTGGGAAAATATGAAACAGAGAATGTAATACTATTGGAGATACTTCCGCATCAACAAAAAACAAAGATTGATTTTTATTGTACCACCGATTATACCGGCATACCCATTGTATGCCTAACCGAACTGATACAGGAAGAGAGGAAATTATATTATGAAAACAAGGGCCGGAAGATAGAAGTGAAACGCATTTATAACCGTGTTATTTTTGATGACCTACAGCAGCAATCACCAGAGATACAGGAAAAAGGAAAATTATTATTAGCTGATCTGGATGTGGAATGGGCGCCCCACCCCAACTGGTTTTACCGCATCAGCAAGTACACCTTGCCCTTCATTGATCATCCCTATGTGCCGGAAACCAAATTTCTGAGCGAGATAGAAGAAATACCTGCCGACCTTACCAACTATGTACTTAAACCTTTGTTCTCTTTTGCAGGTCAGGGCGTAGTGATAGATGTTTCGAAAGAAGATATCAATAAAGTAACAGACCCTGCCAACTGGATATTACAACGCAAAGTAAAATATGCATCCGTAATTCAAACACCGGATATTGCTGCCAAAGCCGAGATACGAATTTTTTATTTCTGGAAAGAGGGCGAATTGCGCCCGGTTGCCACCAATAATTTAGCCAGGTTGAGTAAGGGAAAAATGATTGGCGTGCGTTATAACCAGGATAAGGTATGGGTAGGTGGAACCCTGGCTTATTTCGAAAAATAAGCTATGTTGTAAAATAGGTTACCAATAAAAAATCAACCGTTTTATACACGAACTCTTTATTTTCTTAGATAATTATCTTAATGAGCAAATCGCTTTTTATTTTCTGCTTTATATTTCCGCTTTTATTGACTGCACAGGAAAACTATGAGATACAGGTTTACAGTTCTCCTACCATGAGTAAGGGCCAAACCATTTTTGAACTGCATAGTAATTTTACATTCAATGGTGAAAAAGATATGGTAAAAGGTGTTACACCTTCTTATCATTCGCTCCACGAAACCGTTGAGATTACGCATGGCATTACAGATAATTTTGAACTTGGATTTTACCTGTTTACTAATTACACACCCAATCATGGCTGGAAAATAATCGGTACCCATATAAGGCCCCGCATTGCAGCGCCTGCCAAATGGAACCTGCCTGTTGGGCTAAGTCTTTCCGCGGAGATTGGCTGGCAGAGCAAAGAATACTCAGTAGAAACTTCGAGTCTTGAGATTCGTCCCATTATTGATAAAACGTTTGGGAAATTATATCTCTCCCTTAATCCTGTTCTGGGCATTTGCTTAAAAGGGATTGATCAGTCTTCTGCACCTGCATTTGCTCCGAATTTTAAAGCTTCCTATGGAGTTACTCCCAAAGTGAGTTTGGGCGCTGAATATTATGGTGACCTTGGGCCAATAAATGATTTCGAAAAACTACCTGAACAGAACCATGCTATTTTTTTAGTAGCCGATCTGTATTTGGATCCTAAATGGGAGATTAACTTCGGGCCCGGTTTTGGTCTTACCGATGCTACTGATGGCCTTGTAATGAAGCTGCTTGTAGGGAGACGTATTAACTGGAAGAAAAAATAAATGATTTTTTCAGCAGAGGCAAATAAAAAAAATTAGTTGATAAACGTCCACCACAATCCAAAGCGGATCCACAAACCGGTTCCTGGACTCTGATTAGTCATAAAATTGAGTTTACTGAATGAGAAGCCCTTGGCTACATCCAGGGTGTTAAGGTTCTCCAGTCTGAAAAATCCTTTGAAGCTCTTGATGCGGAAATGCAGGAAGGCATTAATATCTGGCCTGTTGCTGATTTTATTTTCATCCTGGTAAAAATACTGTCCGAGGAAGGGTGAATAATTATCTGCCTTATACGCGGTGTTATACCTTATCTCAATACCGGTGGATAAAAAAAGATTAGTATAAAAATTTCCTTCAAAAGCAATGCGGTTTCTTGTTAGAATAAATGGAATGTGTACAGGTGGTTGCCCTGTAGTTTGCTGTACATGTATTTCTGTATACCAGTTCCAGTGCTTAGACAGGCGGAAACGTTTTTCTGCATTCAGGTGAAGTATATTAAAGAGTGTAGCTTCCTGGCGGGCAGAAAAAAAACTGTCGAAGTACATATAATTATTTACGGCAAAATATTCTCCACCCACTTTCCATCCATTACGCGGGTTTTCATACAAAGCAAATAGGCGGATAATATTTTCTTTACCAAAACTTCCTGGCTTTTTAACCGGAAATCTGCTGATAGGATCAAATATAAAAGAAGGTGAACGGTTCACATTCTGGAAACCGATATTCAGTTCTCCCAGTTTAGTACCCAATAATCTTTTCATACTTATGTATGCTGCATAGTCACCGGCATTCTGTCCATTAAGATAGAACTGTCCGTTGGCCTCTATATCCCATAACTTATTACGGGTACGGTTACGGTATTCGCCTAATGCATATACATTGTAAAAACTTTTGGTAAGAACCGAATCATCAAAGGTTCCGGTAAGATTTTGCAAAGCGATGCCTGCCTTTAAGAATTGCCCCTGGTTCTTTTTTTCTGGAAACGAGATCAGGCTGAATTCGTTCGTAATATCCTTCCATGCATCTTTAAAAGAAAGGCTATCCCCAATGAGGGAATAATTAAAATATTTTTTGTAATTCCCTGAGTCCGCAAAATGATCGAAGAACTGATAGCTGTTTTGTGTTAAACGAAAAGTATGCTCCACCCGCAGCCGTGGATAAAATAATTTATACGTAACCGAATCCGTTACCAGTGAATCTTTGGTACCAATATCAAAATGGTGACGGAACAGAACAGTGGTCTCTTTATAAATATTACCAGTATTAACATTGGTGTTAAAAGGATTCCTTCCCGCGGCTCCTGCCCTGCCCAGCCTGGTTTCCAGTTCATACGGATCATTTAACGCAAGACTGTCTAATTTGGTAATATCCTGCAATCCGCCATTTTCTGAAGACGCACTTTTATTTGAAATAAATATCAGAAAGGCTTCATATTTTTTATTCAGTGTCTGGTAATGCGAAGTAAAGCGAAAATTATTCTGACTTGCATTCTGGTTCTTGAGATTACCGGGTGCATTACTAAAACGGTATTCTATCGAAAAATTAAAATTGCTTTGTTTGTTCTGCGTATGCACAACGTTGATAAGCTGCTCGGCCTTACTTCCCAAAACATAAGCGAGCTCTGTATAGGGCCTTGTGGTTTGGTAGAACTTTGTATTTTCCGTGTTAAACTGGTAAATATCATATTGATGAAAACCCGCATCAAATCCGGCTTTCATTCTTGGATTAAAAAAAAAAGATTGTGCAGCTGTTCCATAATTACCCAGGGTATGATAATAATAAGGTAAAGGAAAACGCGTGGTAAAATCATTGATAGAAGAATCGATAGTACGCAAACGTGTAGAATCAAAATAATGATAGAAAATGGTGATAGAATCCGCATTCCTGTCTCTTCGCTGCAATGAATCATTACCACCGCTTTTTTTTATCGGTCTGCCCTGGCCATCATACGTTACCGTGCCGGTATTCTGTTGTACAGGCGGAGTAAACTGACGCCCCCTGTTTTGTGCAAGCAATAACTTGCTTCCCGCGAGCAGAATTAAAATGATCAATATTTTTCGCTGTAACAGCACTTGCATGTAAGCTGGTTATGAGGGGGAGTAACGTTTAGCGTTAAAAAAAATTATAGTTAATAATAATCCTTAATTCATTCATTTGGGAATGTCCCTTTATTTTTAACTTTTCACTTTTATTATTAAACTTGTTTACAGGCACTTCACTAATTCAGTAAATAACAAAGTTAATTTAGGCTCTGCATCTTTTGCTGCCTGTAATACTTCTTCGTGGGTAATCGTATTCTCTTCTTCACGGATCCCAATATCGGTTATTACACTCATGGCAAATACTTCCATCCCGCAATGTATAGCGGCAATGGTTTCCTGCACAGTACTCATTCCCACGGCATCTCCGCCCAGTAAATGAATCAGTTTATATTCTGCCCTTGTTTCAAAAGTGGGACCCGTAACACCGGTATACACACCCTGCTTTATTTCTATATCATGCGATTTCGCGATCTTTTGCACTTT
>JBBRHM010000064.1:0-19731 GCA_038222655.1 Chitinophagales bacterium
AGAGGGGGCCGTAATGATTGGTATCAATGTATTCGGCAGGATACGGAACATATAGATTTGTTTGCCGTATGGTATGGTGAAAAACACCTGCAAATATTTCGTAATTATTTATAGAAGATAGCCCCCGGCTGATTTCTGCAATACCAGCAAACATGGCCAATGCAAACCAAAGGAACACCGGCACGGCGATCTTCCAATTACCAATTGTTATATTTCCTGTCAAAAATCGCATGGGGGTCTGTATCAACAAAAATCCGTAAGAATCAGCTAAGTAAAATAAATATTTTATAAAACCGGGTTCCCGCTTAAAACCATTCAAAAAAATTACTTTTGCCATCAAAATCAAGTAACATGCCTAAAGGACCGGTTTCTCAATTTATACAGCATCACTATCGTCATTTTAATGCCGCCGCTTTAATGGATGCAGCCAAAGGATATGAAACACACCTGGCCGAAGGTGGTAAAATGCTGGTGAGCCTTGCCGGTGCTATGAGTACGGCTGAATTAGGGATTAGTCTGGCAGAAATGATACGCCAGGATAAAGTGGCCATCATCAGTTGTACCGGTGCCAACCTGGAAGAAGATGTGATGAACCTGGTGGCACATAGCCATTATAAACGTGTACCCAACTACCGCGATCTGAGTCCACAGGAAGAATGGGAACTTTTGGAGAACCATTACAATCGGGTTACGGATACCTGTATCCCTGAAGAAGAAGCTTTCAGAAGATTGCAACAACATATCCATAAAATATGGGCCGATGCAGAAGCGGCAGGCGAAAGATATTTTCCGCATGAGTATATGTATAAAATGCTGCTGAGTGGTGTGCTGGAACAGTATTACGAGATTGATCCGAAAGACAGCTGGATGCTGGCCGCTGCCAAAAAAAATATTCCTATTGTGGTACCCGGATGGGAGGATAGCACCATGGGCAATATTTTTGCTTCCTATGTAATTAAAAGCCAACTAAAAGCCGGCACCATGAAAAGTGGTATCGAATATATGGTATGGCTGGCTGATTGGTACCGACAAAACAGTGGTGGTAAAGGTGTAGGATTTTTTCAGATAGGTGGTGGTATTGCCGGCGATTTTCCGATCTGCGTAGTTCCCATGATGTACCAGGACCTGGAATGGCATGATGTGCCTTTCTGGAGTTACTTCTGCCAGATAAGTGATTCCACTACTTCGTATGGCTCTTATTCTGGCGCTGTTCCCAATGAAAAAATTACCTGGGGTAAATTAGATATTCATACCCCAAAATTTATTGTAGAAAGTGATGCCACTATTGTGGTGCCGTTAATTTTTGCCTATTTGCTGGGATGGTAATTATAGGGTGATTCATTTTACAAAACTTTTCTCCCTATCAGATATCCACCCGATTGTATAACTCTTTCATTCGCATTATTAATTCATCAATATACATTCCATGAAAAAAATACTTGTAGTTACTTTTTCTTTTTTCAGTTTGCTCTCAGTAAGCGCACAGACAAAAATTACCAAAGCCAGTGTGGTAGGCAAATGGAGTTTGTCTGAAGTGGAAATGGCGGGCATGTTTTATTACAATAGGGATAAAGATTCACTTGCTTTGGGAGAAATGGCCAAAGCACAAATGAAAGAGGAAAGCCAGCAGGCCGCTATGATCGCGATGATAAAACCGCAGTTAACCATGTTTGCCAAAGTTTCTTATGAATTCAAATCAGACAATACCGCCATTATGAACTCCGGGATAATAGCACCGCAGAATGGTACGTACTCGGTTGATGAAGAAAATTCTACCATCACCACAACTGCCAAAGATGATAAAAAAGCAACGATGAAAGCGGACATGATATACGATAAGTTACGGGTGAAGCTGGATTCTCCCCAGGGAGAAATTGTGATGACGCTCACAAAAGATAAATAATAACCAAGGGATATTTTTTCAATAAAAAACCTCATCAAAAAATTGATGAGGTTTTTTATTGAATAGCTTTCTTGATTACCTCGAAGGCATATTTAGTGGAATATCTCTTTTCAGCATATTATCTCTGTTGGCAATTTCCCAACCGGTGTGAAAGATCATGCGTACGCGTTTTTCCATCAGGTCAAAATTAATTTTCTCAATAGTATCTGTTGGCTTATGATAATCTGCCAGCAGCATACCGTCGTAAAAGAATAATATGGGCACGCCCTTTCGTGCAAAATTGTAATGGTCGCTTCTGAAATAAATACGGTTTCTGTCGTTGGGGTCATCATATTTATAATCGAGTACCAGGTTGGTATATTTATTATTAACCCCTTCATTAATTACAGGAAGATCGGAACTTAGTTTATCATGACCGATTACATACACATAGTTTAATGTGTCGCCAGTTTTGCGTTCTGTATCTACTCTTCCCACCATATCTATATTGAGGTCAGCTGCAGCTCTTGATAAATCTATTGTGGGATGATCAGAATAATATTCAGAGCCCAGTAATCCTTTTTCTTCACCGCTTACTGTCATGAAAATGATCGTTCTGCGGGGTTTGCTTCCTTTTCTAGCAGCAGTGGTAAAGGCTTCTGCCATCTGCATTACGCTTACTGTGCCCGAACCATCATCATCGGCACCGTACCAGATCACATCTCCCACTTTACCCAAATGGTCGTAATGGCCGGTAATAAAAACATACTCCTCATTTTTATCCGTGCCGGGTAATACACCAATTACATTACTGCTTTCCAGTGTTTCAGATGTTTTAGCAGCGCCTATCTTTAATTCAGCCGTATAATTTCCTTTGTTAACTTCTTTCCATTGTGTAAAAGGTATGGTATACGTTCTTCCGGTTAAGGCAGAAGCTACTTCATCGGAAATAGTGGCAACAAAAAAAGTATTGGGGGCAGAGGGTTTCAGCGTCATACGGCCTTTTAAACCGGTTGGCGTTTTACGGGGGGAATCCTGCGAAACAATCAGTAAACCAGCGGCGCCATTATTTCGGGCAGCCGTCATTTTTGCACCATTTACGCCAAAGCCGCCACGGCCAGGCGTTGCGGTGGCGGTTCCGCCATCCAGCACAATTACTACTTTTCCTTTTACATCCAGTCCGGCATAATCATTCACTTTTGATAGGGAATCTACCATACCATAGCCGGCAAATACCATGTTATTAAACATCTGTTCGCCATTGGCAATATTTTGTATGGAAAAACTATAATCCTTGTCCCATACAAAATTTCTGCCGTTAACGCGTAATGTCTGGCCACTCAAAATATCCTGGTACACAGGGTATAATTGCTGGTAACTATTGCCATTACCGGGTTTGAGGCCAAATTTTTTAAACTGATCTTCAATGTAAGCAGCCGCTTTTTTCTGACCCGGGGAAGCGGTTTCACGGCCTTCCATTTCCGCGCTGGCAATAATTGTTAGCTTTTCCTGTAATCCTTTTTTGGTAATGATTTCGGCATATTTTGCTGCATCATCTGTTTTCTGCGCCATGGCCAGTGTAGTGATAAAAGGCAGGCAGATCCATAGAAATTTTTTCATCATGTATTGTATTGTTTGAGTTAAGAGCAGGCAATTTTATTTACGCGGGTTGCATGACGGCCACCTTCGAAAGAAGTAGTCATAAAAAAATCTATCATCTGTTGCGCCAGCGCCAGTGAAACAAAACGCGCAGGAACACAGATGATATTGGCATTATTATGCTGCCTTGATACAACGGCTACATCATTTTGCCAGCATAAAGCCGCCCTGATTTGCGGATGCTTATTAGCTGTTATAGCCACCCCATTAGCCGTACCGCATAATAAAATGCCGAAAGCAGCTTCTCCCTTTTCAACACTGAAAGCTACCGGATGCGCGAAATCAGGATAGTCTACCGAATCAGCAGAAAAACTACCAAAGTCTTTTACCTGGTAGCCCTTGCCGGATAACCATTTCAGCAAAGCAGTTTTGTATTCAAAACCGGCATGGTCAGAACCTATCGCGATAGGTAGGGAATTATCAAAAGCAAAACTCATGTACTAAATTATTGGGTATACGATAACTGAACAACTCAATGAAAAACAGTTACTCGTTAATAGTTAGTTGTCCAACTATTAACGAGTAACTTTTAATGCCCCTTAACTCCACTCTTCCTCTCTATCTTTTTCCTTCTCCTGTTCCTGCTTAAACACCCTGGCAGAAACAAAAATGCTTAATTCATATAACAGCCATAAAGGAGTAAATACAATCATCTGGCTCATCCAGTCGGGACTGGGTGTAATAAATGCCGCTGCAATCAATATAATTATCACCGCAAATTTGCGCCGTTTGCGAAGAAAGGTAGGGGTGATTAAACCTATACGCGTTAGGATAAAAGCCAGTACGGGCAGTTCAAACGCCAATCCGCAACCCAGTATAATATTGGTAAGGTTGTCAAGATAATCCGCGAAAGTAGGTTTGGTAACGATCATTCCCTGCGTACCCAGCTGAAACCCCGCCAGGAAATTGAAGGTAAAAGGACCGAGTAAAAAATAACCGAAAGCCGCACCTGTAAAGAAAAAGAAAGAAACAAAGAAAATGATAAAACGGGTGTTCCTTACTTCACGCTCTTTCAGGGCCGGGCGTACAAAACGCCAGAATTCCCAAAAAATAAAAGGGAAAGCTGCAATAATCCCCCCCACAAAAGCCATGGTAATACTGCTTAGGAACTGACCGCCAAAGGTGGTACTCTGCATACTAACATCTACCGGGGGCATACATAAGGCCTCGCCCATATGTGCCCAGTGGCTGAACTGGCAAAGCGCCTTATAACTGACAAAATTTTTATTGATAGGCCCGACAATAACATTGTCGAATATCCAGTTACGATAAATGAATATGATAATGGCCATTACCAGGATGGCTAATACCGAGCGGATAATATGTGATCGTAATTCTTCGAGATGATCAATAAATGTCATCTCTGCTTTTTCCGGCATGCCGCCCCGGTTTCTGTTAAGTATCGCCATTGCTTTCTTTGACTGTTATAAGGCGGCAAAGTTACGGGTAAGGATGACATAAAAAAACATTCGATTTTTGGCAAAATAGGCGCCATTACTGAGGTTTTATCCTGCGAACGCTGTGGACAGATGGCCCAAAAGGCAAAAAGTAAAGGCTAACAGGTTATTTCCTGGTTGGGGCAGGCAAGAATGAAGTAATTATCGCAAAATTTTCATCTTCACCTTTTCGATACGGGTATCACTTACATTTAGGATATCAAAACGGTAATCGCCGATGATGATCGTTTTCTTTTGTTTGGGTATGTCCTGGTGTTCTGCAATAATATAACCGCTAAGTGTTTCAGATTCTGTAACGGGAAACTTCATGTTATATTTTTCATTCAGGTAATCCAGTTCCATACGGCCACTAAGAATATATTCGTCTTCTGATAATTGCTTCTCTTCAAATTCCTCAACATCATATTCATCCTGTATTTCGCCGAAAATTTCTTCGAGTACGTCTTCCATGGTTACGATACCGGCCGTGCCGCCAAACTCATCTACTACCCAGGCAATACTTTTTCTTTCCTTGGTAAATTTACTGATCAGGTCTGTAGCGCTCATGCTTTCCGGAACAGCCATAATGGGGTGCATCACCGAACGGATAGTATCGGGTTTTTTAAAAAGATCTATCTGGTGAACATAGCCAAGTATCGAATCAATATTATCATCAAATACAATCAGCTTACTTAGCTGCGTGCTGATAAAAAGCTGCTTCACTTCTTCCACAGGTGTATTAATATCCAGTGCTTCTATCTCAGTTCTGGGCACAAGGCACTGCCTTATTTTAACCATGGGCAAGCTTAAGGCATTTTCAAACAGTTCCGTATTCAACTCCTGGTTGTCTTCATCCTGTTCCTTGGTTTGCTGAAAAAAATGTTCCAGGTCAACCTTGGTAAAGGCATTGCTTTTGTCTTTTACCCTTACATTAAAAATATAGGTAAGTATCCACTGCGAAATATTTACAAAAAAATTAGTAAGGGGCTGAAACAGTGTATGAAAAAAATAGGCAAGAGGCGCAAAAAAACTCAGCAGCGTATCATTCTTGGCCCGGAAAATAGCTTTGGGTAAAAACTCGCCAATAATAAGCACCACAATAGATGATAAAAACGTATCAAATCCCAGTTTTAAATATTCATTCTGAAAATGTAATGGGTTCCACAGAGTTTTTTTAAGCAGGTCGTGAAATAATAATCCATATACGACCAGTGAAACATTTAACCCTATCAGGCAGGTACCAATAAACCTTGCCGGGTGATCCATAAAATTAGAAAGGATTCGGCCGCTTCGCTTACCCTGCTTTTTCTTCAATTCAATATTGAGACGGTTACCCGTTATGAAAGCAATTTCATAGCCGGCAAAAAAACCGATCAACACCAGCGTTATAACTATACAGATAAGGGTATACATTTCTGTCATACAGGAAAAATAAGATAAAAAAATTGTACCGCAAAGGGCAATAGCAAGGGTGAATGGTAGATGGGCAATAGGTAGTGGCCATGTTGCGTGTTGACTGCTGATAAATTTACCCTATACCAGCAGGTTCGCCGAACAAAGTAAGCAACTGTATACTGATCATTTATTTGTTGACTTTATGGCCAACTTTTTTCAGGACGAGACACAGGTAATAAAAAAGCCCCGCAAATGCAGGGCTTGTATTTTTCAAGAAAAAGACTATGCTTTTTTGGTTGCTAATGTAGCCGTTGTCTTTGTTTCTTTGGTTTCTTTCTTTTCAGATTTTTTACATTCTTTTCCGTCTTTGCAGCAATCTTTTCCGCCTTTCTTTTTATCACCTTCGTGTGCAAACGAAAAACCGGTAATTAATAATGCAACGGTTGCCAGTGTAAATACTTTTTTCATATGGTTTTTTTTAAATGATTTGTCTACCCGAAAATAAGATAAATATTGATGAATTCATTACCGCAATTGTTAAAATATACCAAGACTGTTCCCTACCATTCAGCTAACACGGTTACACCACCTTTTACAACCTGGTTTAGTTGCACATGGATTTTTACGCCCGGGGGCAGCAATATATCTACCCGGCTTCCGAATTTAATGAACCCATATTCATCTCCCTGTTTTACCTGCTGACCAACTTTTGTGTAATTAATAATTCTTTTGGCCAGTGCTCCGGCGATTTGTTTGTAAAGAATCTCGCCATGATTATTTCGGGTAACTACGCTCCATCTTTCATTTTCAGTAGATGATTTGGGATGCCAGGCTACCAAATACTTTCCTTTATGATACTGGTTGTAAACGATTTCGCCACTTACAGGGTTCCTGTTAACATGCACATTGGCCGGACTCATAAAAATACTCACCTGTATGCGTTTGTCTTTGAAATATTCCACTTCGGTTACTTCTTCTATTACTACCACTTTGCCATCAGCCGGACAGATGATCTGTCCATCGTTAATACTTAATACACGATTGGGTATCCTGAAAAATGAAATAATAAAAAGGAAAAGACCTAAGGTTACTACAAACAAAACCATTGCCAGCCAGGGCAGTGAAGCACTTAAAAAAGTAAAAGATACGAGGTTAAGCAACCCGAATAGCAATGCCGTAATGGCAATAGTCTTATACCCTTCTCTGTGAATTATCATGTAACCTGTTTGAATGGCAAATGTAAAACGGATTGTTGAGAATGGCTATTCTTATACCGCTTGTTTTCCTTAATAGAACAGGCGAAAAATAATCCAAACGGCAGTAGTGGCGAGCAGTAAAGAATCAAACCTGTCCAGAAATCCGCCATGACCCGGCATTAGGGTACCGCTGTCTTTTACACCCGCCAGTCTTTTTAGTTTGCTTTCCAACAAGTCGCCTGCCGTGCCTGCAATGGCAGCGGTTATGCTTATGAATAGTAAAGCTTTAACCGGAAACTGACATGCATAATAGCCAACCAGTGTTATGATAAGCACGGCTAATATGGCGCCACCAATGGTTCCTTCCCATGTTTTTTTTGGTGAGATGGGAGAGAAAGGCGTTTTGCCTATAAAGGATCCTACTATATAGGCCATGGTATCATTAATCCAGATAGAAGCGATGAGTAATACCGGCATGATCCAGTTGTAGCCTGTAAAAATTGTTTGGTTTTCATTGCCCCACAGTTGCATCATCAATCCCCAGCTAAGGGAAATGTAAAGAAAGCCCATGGCAGAATAGACCCATAATTTGGGATATATTTTTTTGGCGCGTAAAAGTTCTCCCACAACAAATAGCCCTAATCCTGTAATAAATATCCACCCTGCCCATTCATGAAGATAAAAAGAGCCGATCCTATAACGGTTACCTGTCATCCATAACATAAACCCCCAGCCAGCCAGCATTACCCCATACTTGTGCAGGGGATGTACCTGTTGATAATCCTTATCAATCAATCCCACTAATTTCTGGTACTCAACCCAGCATCCAAAATGAATAACGGAAAACAGTAGCAAAAAACTCCATTGATTCCATAAAAGTCCTGCAAGCATTACCATTACAAATATGATGGCTGTTAGTGCCCGCGTTCTGAATGTTTGAAAATTAAATGCCATGTATCAGTTCGGTTTTTTTAATTGAATTTATTAAACGTAACCATCCGTTATTTTGGAAGTACTATTTTACCAGAGAGAATAAGCGTTCCATGAGACGATGCAGAGTACTCCGCGTAACATTTGCTTTTCAGCGACTACGCTTTAACAACGTCTCTGTAATAACTTACCTGATTAGTTCAACAAATTTTTCTCCATCAACTGTTTTGCCATTTCCTGCAAATGGCCCGGCACATACAGTTCAATGTCACCAAAATTAAGATAGCTGCTATCCTGTTTATTCATCAGCTGTACGGGAATATCATTTTCTTCCAGCATGCCTTGTATAATACTTGCTTCTGCAGCGTTACGGGTTGTATAAATTTTTTGCCAGGGTTCCATCAGGAAATCATGTTTTCGGAAGATGAGTTTGTATAGATTGTTTTTGACGCCAGTACTTTATTACTTTGCTGCCTGAAGGAACGAAAAAAAATGAACAGGAAAAATAAAGAGACAACGCCCCACCACATCGGCATACTTTCATCCATTGTTTTTTCAATAGATTTTCCCTGACGTGATACAATATATAACTGTGTTACCACAAATGCGTTGTTCAAAAAATGTAATACTATATTCAGCCAGATATTTTTTCCGTAATAAAAAATCAGTCCTAATACTACCCCCAATGCGGCTCGCGGCAGAAATCCGAAATAAGAAAAATGAATAGCGCTGAATAATATACTGGTAATAATAATGCCTCCCCACTTGCTGTTTGTCCACCCTACAAAAATCTGCTGAAACCCGCCACGAAACAATACTTCTTCAAACAAAGCCGGAAAAGCAGCCAGTACCAGTAAGGCCATCACGTAATCCTGCAGCGACTTCATATGAGCCATGGCCATCATGGCAGATTTATACGTGTCTTCCAGGGCTTTGGCTTTGGCGTATAAGGATGGTGAAAGTGGGATTTTTTCATTTAATTCGCCAAGGGCGCCACTCAAAATCATACTGGCAAAAGTGATCACGATAACCAGCAATAGCTGTTTATTATTTATAGCCGTAGTAAAACCTAATTGAGCAAAAGGTTTGCGGCTTACTATCCTTGCCAGGAGTAATGCAGGCAGCAAAAAAACCAATACAGAAGCCACCGTATTTAATAAACGCGAAACGTCTACATATTCGGGTTTGTTCATGGCAGGGATTACCTGCAAAAGCGGTACATGCATTAATATACTTCCCAAAAAAGGCACAACCAGAGCGGTGGCTATCATAAAAAACCCCATGAGTCCTACCAGTATGGCAAATTGGAAAGGGTAGCTAATTGATGATTTTTGATCCATTCTATGAAAAATAAGATTGTAAATTTGCAACTTCTTTAAACGAAAATCCGCCACGAAGGGATAAAAGGCAAACAATACAATATCCCCGGCGCAATATGGTAAAAATAGACCAGATACAATTACCAGATTTCCCATTATTACTGGCACCTATGGAAGATGTGAGTGATCCGCCCTTCCGTGCCGTATGCAAGGATAATGGCGCAGACCTTATGTACACTGAATTTATCAGTAGTGAGGGACTTATCCGCGATGCCATTAAGAGCCGGCAGAAATTAGATATTTTTGACTACGAGCGCCCTATCGGTATCCAGATATTTGGGGGCGATGAAGAAGCCATGGCTATGAGTGCCCGAATAGTGGAAACGGTTAATCCTGATCTGGTAGATATTAATTTCGGCTGTCCCGTAAAAAAAGTAGTAAGCAAAGGTGCCGGTGCCGGTGTGTTGAAAGATGTTGACCTGATGGTACGTTTAACAGAAGCGGTTGTAAAAAGCACGCATTTACCCGTAACCGTAAAAACAAGATTAGGCTGGGATGATAACAGTAAAAATATTGAAGAAGTAGCCGAACGTTTACAGGATACGGGCATTAAAGCATTGGCCATCCATGGCCGTACACGTTCCCAGATGTATAAAGGAGAAGCCGACTGGACATTGATAGCCAAAGTAAAAAATAATCCGCGCATCAATATTCCCATATTTGGTAATGGCGATATCGACAGCCCGCAAAAAGCTTTGGAGTATAAGAACCGTTATGGCATAGATGGAATTATGATTGGCCGTGCTGCCATCGGATATCCCTGGATATTTCGCGAGATAAAACATTATATACAAACCGGTGAAATGCTTGCCCCGCCTACATTAGAAGAAAGAGTAGAAGTATGCAGAAAGCATTTGCGTCGGTCACTTGAATGGAAAGGACCCATCGCCGGCATTAACGAAATGCGCCGTCACTATGCGAATTATTTAAAAGGATTACCCAATATAAAAGAATACCGTAACCGTTTAGTTACCTTGAAAATAATGGAAGAAGTGGAAGAGGTATTGGATGAAGTAAAACTGAATTACAGCGGTTTTACCATTGACAGGACACCGATAGAGCTGATCAACTATCACGAAAAGTGCCCCGTTTAACTCACCCCGACATTGCTTCGCCCGTCACCCCTCTCTGCTTCGCAAAGAGGGAGTCGAAATCTTTCGCTACGCGAAAGCTCCCCTTCTCTATCCCATAGAGAAGGGGCCGGGGGATGAGTTGAGTTGTTCTTTTATTTTTCTCAGCACCCCAACCAAATCATTATTTACCTCTTCATTCGTAACACGTAAAACGGTTATTTGTAATTCCATCATAATAATGTCTCTTGCTGCATCATAATCTTCCTGCAGCACATGTATCAAACCATCAATCTCTACTACTAATTTTTTAGCGGCACAATAAAAATCTGCATAATAAAAATGATACCGGCCATTCGTTTCCCAAATTTTAATGGGATGCTGCCGAAGAAATTTATATCCCATCATGTGCCTGTTTCGTAATAAATTCCACATAATGGTCTCTTCCGGAGTCAGGTTTTTGCGCAGAAATCTTGCAAACTCCTTTGCACTCATATAATGATCCACCCCCATACAAAAAAAATTAGCTGAAAAATATCCAAGCTAATTATTCAGATGCTATAAAGTACACGTATAAATACCCTACAAGTAAACTTTTTTCAGGCTTTCTTCTCTTTCTTCCTTCTCCCCTTCTCTATCCCATAGAGAAGGGGCCGGGGGATGAGTTGAAAAATTTATCGAGTACCCCAAACATATCCTTCCTATTCCCCCCAAGATGCCCAAAGCCCTTCCGTATCTCATCAACTCCCTGAATATAATTTCCTTTCTCCGCAAGCTCACCCCCACCATGTAATAACATTTGTTCCAAAACTGCTTCATTCATCTCCAGATGAAATTGCAATCCCAACACAGTATCATTAATTAAAAAAGCCTGGTGTTTACAGGCAGTTGAGGAGGCCATCACCCGGGCATCTTCAGGAAGATCAAAAGTATCGCCATGCCAATGAAACAGCATACAGGGATCAGAAAAATGATTGAATAAAGAATGATTACGGGCAGCCGTAGAAAAACTGACAGGAAAAAAACCAATCTCTTTCTCTTTACCTGCATACACCGCACAACCCAATACCCGGGCAACCAATTGTGCTCCCAAACAAATACCGATCACTTTCTTTCCTGCATCAATGGCATTTTTAATAAATATTTTTTCTGTGGTAAGCCAGGAATATTTTTCTTCTTCATCTACGTTCATAGGGCCGCCCATAATCAGTAAAGCATCAAACCCGCCCAAATCGGGAAATACAAATCCTTTGTCAAATAAATGGGTGTAGCTTATCGTATGGCCATTCAATAATGCCCATTCTGAAATGGTTCCCGGTGTTTCAAAAGCTACATGCTGTAAACAATGTATCTGCATAAATTATTTTCTAAATAAAAACTAACAGGGGAATGATAAGTAATTGCGCTTCCTTCTCTTCAGTAAAAAATTTATTCAATAACGCTCAGTACTTTTTTGTCCATCGGTGACACTGTGGGTGCAAAAAATCCAATCAATACCCCATGTTCATCCACCAGGTATTTACTAAAGTTCCATATAGGCGGTTGGTTACACCACCCATTTCTACCAGCATCTGTTAACCATTCAAATACCGAATTCTGTTCCACACCCCTTACCACATGGCTTTTCTGCATTAATGGAAAACTTACACCGTAATTTATTTTACAAAAGCTGGCAATTTCTGCATCATCCTTTTTTTCCTGCTGTTTAAAATCATTAGCCGGAAACCCAAGAATAATCAATTTGTCTTTGTAGCGTTGATGCAGTGTTTCGAATTCATCATACTGTGCCGTAAACCCGCAATCACTGGCGGTATTAACGATCAGTATTTTTTTCCCCGTAAATGCTCCAAAGTCTATCCCCGTCCCATTGTTTGCGGTTGTATGTAAGGTATAAAAGGAAACAGGCGCCTGTATTTTTTTATTGTTTAGCTGAACGGATCTTTCACCAGGAAACCATTTCTCCTTCAATATAATTAAAGGGTAAACAGTTTTTAGTAAGGATTGTCTCCATGTCATCTCTTTTCGTTTAATGATTAATAACGTTATGATAATAACAGCAAGGATGGATAATAGTTTCTTCATAATAAAAAATTTACTCCCCCCGACTTTACTTCGCTTGTCACCCCGTCTCTGCTTCGCAAAGAGGGGGGGGAATTTTTTCGCCGAGCGAAAAAAAATCTCCCTTCTCTATCCCATAGAGAAGGGCCGGGGATGAGTTGTTACCTGATGATCCATTTAAAAATCCCCATCTTTCCCTTAAACGGCGGATACTTCAAAGCCGGATCAAACCACACCGGCGTTTTCATTACCGCACGTTTATGACTAAATGTTTCAAACGAATATTTTCCATGATACGCGCCGGTACCGCTAAATCCTCGCCCGCCAAAAGGCAGATTAGGATTGGTAAGATGCCAGCTCGCATTATTCACGCACGCACCGCCGGAAGGAACAGCATCGAGCCATTTTTTTTCTGTATCACTGCTGGAAGTAAAAATATAGAAGGCCAGCGGATTGGGATTTTGTATAATGATCGCTTTTGCTTCTTCCATGGTAGTAAAACCAATCACCGGTAAAACCGGACCGAATATTTCCTCTTTCATTACAGACGAATCCATCGGCATACCGTCTAATAAAGTGGGTTCAATAAATAATCGCGACTTATCAAACCGTCCGCCAAGCAGAATATTTCCCTGTGTTAAATAATTTACGACACGGTCAAATTGTTTTTCATTAATCAGCTTGCCGTAGTTGGCGCTTTCTTCTGGCTTATCGCCAAAGAATGAATGAATATTTTTTTTCAGCGCAGCAACCAGTGCTTCTTTTTTAGATGCATGCACCAGTATATAATCAGGCGCCACGCACATCTGGCCTGCATTAGAGAACTTAGTCATGGCAATGCGCTTGGCCGCAATGTTGATGTTAGCATCGGCCTCTACCACGCAGGGGCTCTTACCGCCAAGTTCCAGCGTAACGGGTACCAATTTATCCGCGGCCATTGTATAAATGATCCGCCCTACTGCGGTACTGCCGGTATAGAATACATGATCAAATGCAAAATGGTTCATCATTTCCGGAATTACAGTAGCACCATCACCCGGCATATAGCAAACATATTCTTTAGGAAAAACGGCTTCCACAATTTTTTGCATAACAGCTGCTGTGGCGGGGGCAAACTCACTGGGTTTTAATACCACGCAGTTACCAGCCGCAATAGCGCCAAGCAGGGGAGTAAACAATAACTGAAATGGATAGTTCCACGGGCCAATAATGAGGGTTACACCCAGCGGCTCACGCAATATCTTACTGGAAGATGGCATATTAAGTAAGTTGGTAGACACCGGCTCCGGTTCCATCCACGCCCGAAGGTTATGTAATACATCATTCAGTTCGGCCAGAAAAAAACCATTCTCGGTAACCCAGCATTCTTCTTTGCTTTTTTTAAGGTCTGCATACAATGCGGCATATATCTCCTCTTCATGCATACAAACAGATTGCTTCAAGGCCAGCAGTTGCTGTTTGCGGAATGCATAGGGTTTGGTTACGCCGGTTTCAAAATACCGGCGCATGGCGGAGAGGTGTGAAAGAATATCGTTAGACATAAACAGTATTTAAATCGCCGGCAAAAACCAGACAATACAAAGTAAGACTTGTTTGGAGTAACCCGAAACAAAAAAATGGCAGCAGCCAAGGTGAGAGATGGAGAGGCATATTGATCTAACCGACATATATAAAGGGGGGAGCTTCGTAGTGTTTGCCTTTGCGAAGCTTCGGCGAAAAAATCATTTTCCCGAAGTTAAAAAAATGGCATTCTCAAACATAGCATTTATCTCGGCTGTCTTTTTTGCTATGCGCGCATCCTGAGGCAACTGCCGGGGAACGGGGCTGGCATGTTTTTTACCTTGGGTAATGCTTATTTTATCTTTTTTATTTACCATAACCATGTCACCCAAATTTACATATTTCTTTTTACAAAGAAAGCCCAATATTCAATATTCAACCCCGGATCAAACGGCACTTCGCGGTATTTGTTTTCGAGAAATACAAATGCAGAAATAATAAACTCTTTTGCAAATTCTGCATGATACTTTTTTAATATTCTACTATACAAACTCATCCGTGCTGTTGTATTTCCTTTGAAGACAATAGTTAGCTGAGGACTCCCTGCGGTGAATTCTTTTATGATCTGGATAATTGTGGCCAGTACCTTTATGATATCTCCATTATTGGAAATATTCATATCATCTACCGTTTCATCCGGTAATAGGTCTCCAAACCAAAGGTTAAATATGAATTCCCTTTGGGTAGGCGAAAAGTCAACTATTTTTACAATATCTTTCTTCCCACGGCTGACGAACCTATACCTGCCCATCCTGTCACAGCTGTAATCATAAAACTCCTGCTTCATTGCGTAAAAGGGATGCTCTTCTCAAAGAAACAAACAGAAAATCACTAATAGCTCCGTATTAGTACGCAGTGTTAATTCCAGCTTTGCTTATTGGCCCACGCTCACTAAAGAACAGCACAGTTACAATATGCCGTAATGTTTTTTCAAAAGATAAGCTTCGGCATACTTTTTTTAGACCCGACTCGAGATTGGTGACTATGCCATTTTTTATAGATTTTTATGGATTGTGTTCTTCCACTTGCATATATGATCGCCCTCTGGAAAGCGCAGATGAACTACGGCACAATAGGAAATTTTCCCATGTAATCAGGTATTTACCACAAATTTTTATGCTTTTATTACCTTAGGTTATGGGCGATGTACATACCAAAGAGGAGCGCAGTTACAACATGTCTCAGATAAAGGGAAAAGATACAAAGCCCGAAATGCTGGTGCGAAGGTTTTAGATTTAAAACGAGCTTCGCTTAAAAAACACCAAAATAGAGGTAATGTGGTCAAAAATAGAAAACCTCCATTTCCCTTCTAAATAGATTTCTTAAACACCAATACAAGTTATTCACTGTGACTTATAAGCCAATATTGGTAATATAATTATTTCTATTTTGGCAATCTTAAAACAGAAAGTAAAATGCTCACCCCAACAGCTAAAGGATATTTTTCCGGATGCGGAGGCATGGAAATCGGCATAATGCAAGCAGGTATCAATGTTATACAATCACTTGATCTTGATCCTGAAGCTACAGCATGTATGAAAATGAATAATCATTATTTTTCGCACTCTGTATTAACTGTAGACATAAAAGATAAGACCGTTTTAGAACAACCAAAATCAGACATTATAGTCGGCACATACCCATGTACAAAATATTCACCAATTGCTGATATTCACGGCACACGCACTGGTGATGATTTGTTTTTGCACTTTTTTAGACATATAGCTATTGAACAACCCGAAATGTATATTGTAGAAAATGTGCCGGGTATGAAAAAGTTTAAAGTAGTTATGGAAGCAATGACCAAACTGCCAAATTACTATATAAATATTTTTTGTCCGATTGACGCATCCAATTGGCTTCCACAACGAAGAAAAAGACTTATTCTTATCGGTACTAAAAATCCATTCTCAGTTAATCCTCCAAGGCAGATAAAAAACAGGCTTCGCATAAAAGATATTTTAGAAAAAAATCCAAATGTAGAAATGCCAGATTACGTTTTAAGTCGTCTAGCTGGGAAATATAGAGATATGCCGATAATTGTTGACCCGGAAATACCTTCAGCTATTGCCCCAACCTGCGTAGCGCACTACGCAAAGGATTTGGGCACAAGGCTGGTAAAAGATGCTAATGCAGAACATGGTCTTCGGCCTTTCTCGATAAGAGAGTATGCCAGATTGCAAGGGTTTCCTGATGATTTCCATTTTGAAGAAAAAAGAAGTTCATATAGATTAATCGGTAATGCTGTTCCAATTCAAATGGCTAGATGGGTGGGGACTGAGGCTTTGAAATATTTCAACTAGAATTCAGTAATCTTTTCCTGATTGATACTGTTTAGAAAGTTTCTCCTCTGTATGCGCCTTATGTCTTTAATTGGAAAAATAAGCTTTATAGGTTTCTGGGCTTAATATACAATAGTCACCATATTCGCCAGTTCTTTGGAAAAAGCGTGGCTTGGTTTTAAAGTTGAAGACACGGTAGAGAAAAAAATTATTTTTCTTTAAGGAAGCGAACATCAATTCATTCGCTGTCAAATAGACTGGCGTTTCTCTAGAAAGTTTGGTGGTTTTAACTTCAATATATCTATCAGTACCATTATCGTTTTTGGATAAAATATCAAATCCAGCGCCGTCGCCTTGCTCTTTGGATATCCATTCAATAGTATCGGCTAAATTATTTTTTCCGGCTTCGATCAGACGCCATCGCTCATACTCTAAAATAAGTTTTTCCCCAGCCTCTCCAAGGGTCATGTTGTTTTGCTCACGCTCAAGGTAATTTATTTTTATCGGCTTAAATATTGGAGGGCTTTCATTCATAGGAGTAACTACGGGTTCTTCACTTAAAAAATGTGTAAAGTCAAATTTATCTATTTCATTTATTACGCCGACTTCCCTGGCAAATTGTTCAAATTCGTATTCAAGAACTGATTGATTATTCCCTAAATAATCTGTAACTGCTTTAACCAATAATTGCTGGTAATTAAACCGGGGTTTATAGCCTTTTACAAATGGCAAACCCATTTCCATTAATACAGCGCTTATATTCTGATGTTTAAATTCGACGGAACCATCAGAGCGGTTATTTAAAAATGGTACAATTGTGTTTCGATGATAAGTCTTATTATAAGGCTTGTCTGCTAGCTCCATTTTGAGCATTGAAAAGTAATCTTCAACAATTAGCTGAACTTCTTTAGCCGACCAATCCATAGATTATTATTTAATTGATAAAAGTGGTTTCTACAAATACTTCACCTTAAAATTCGCAACCCCCATCAAACTGTCAAACTCCTTATCCCCGGTAATCAGGGTTGCTTTTTTTTGTATGGTTACTGCGGCCGCAAATGAATCTGCATAAGAAAGAGAATGCTCCGCTTTAATGGCTGCGGCTTCCAGGCATAATTTCAGGTCTGCATCTACCATAACTAACGGCCATTGCCGGATAGCCGTTATGGCGGCTTCCGCTGCTTTTACATTCAGTTTTCTGCAAATCATATAATAGATCTCGCCCACATTTACAGAAGCGATGTAGCCCTCCACCTGTTCATTGCCTGTTTTAACCAACAGGTCGCGCACCAGTTCATAGCCCGGCTCCTGCCTGAAAAAAGCAATCAACGCATAACTGTCAAAAACCACTTTTTTCATTTCTTTCCGGTTGTGGTTTTAAAACGCCGGGTGGCTTTCTTTTCTTCCAGCTGCCGTTCGGTAGTCTTCATTTTTAAGAACTCTTGCGTAGAGGGCAGGGCTTCTTTAAACATTCCTGCAAAATTGTCAAAATAGGCTTCATCCATGGATTTTAACACTATCCCTTCCGCCGTTTCTATCATCGCCACTTTTACACCCGACTTTATCCCGTATTTGGTTCGCAGCCGCTTGGGAATAAGCAACTGCCCTTTTGCTGTTATGATTGAGGTCTCCATGTTGTTTAATTAAGTACCTAAATATAATAAAGTATTACTTTATAAAAAAGTATTACTTTATTTGTTTGGTTCCTATAAGGGAAAATCAAAGCCTATAACACAAAAAACCGCCTGTCTCTCAACAGGCGGCTACTAAACAATATATCCTTACTGCTATTTACCGTTCTTCTTTTCTGCAGCCTCTTTCTGCTTATGGAGGGTTTTCTTTGCATCACGGGTAGGATGCTCTTCTCCCCTGGCCCGTAAATGTTTGGCTTCTGCATGCTCATCGGCACGCGCATCCTGCATTTTTTCATGCTGCTGGTGTGCTTTACGCAGTCGCAGGTGTGTCATATCTCTGTGCATCTGTTTCCTATGGGCACGTTTATGACTTACCTCTTCCCGCAGTTCTTTTTTCTCTTCTGTTTTGGTCTGTGCCATAGCACCCAGGCTAAGAGCGGCGCCAAAGGCTACTAATAATAACTTTTTCATATTGTAATCATTTATTTAGAGTAAGTATACTAATATCATACCATCCCCGCCCCAAAGTGCCAAACGAACTCAAAAAAGAGGGCTTCAAAAACGAATGTCCTGTTAAAACAAACCACTAAGCCACCTTATGGCTTCATAACGGTCCTGTTAATTGAGCCTGTTTTGAGAAGACAAAAAAGCTTTCTGCATTTACCGTTATGCTTTTTGCTTTTTTCCCATAAAATGCAATAAATTCATATCTCTTTTCTGAAACCACTTTCTAACCAAATTGCCATGAAAAAAAAATCCGTTCCTGTTACCGCCAACAAAGACACTTCGAGGCGATCTTTTATCCGTAATGCTGCATTGGCTGCAGCCGGTTTTTACATTATTCCCCGCCATGTGCTTGGCCGGGGTTTTACAGCACCAAGTGACCGACTTACTGTTGCCGGTATAGGCGCTGGCGGCAAGGGCGAAAGCGATCTATGGAATTTTTTCCAGAGCGGCAAAGCCGATATCGCCTTTTTGTGTGATGTAGATGAACGCCAGATGAAAAAAAGCGTGGAGCGTTATCCCAAAGCAAAAATCTATAAAGATTACCGCGAAATGCTCGATAAAGAACACAAACACTTTGATGCGTGTTCTGTTTCCACCCCCGATCATATGCACGCCGTAATAGCTATGGCCGCCATGCAGTTGGGCAAACACGTATATGTTCAAAAACCTTTAACACACGATATTTATGAAGCCCGCATGCTTACCCAGGCTGCCCACCGCTACAAAGTGGTTACACAAATGGG
>JBBRHM010000065.1:0-19305 GCA_038222655.1 Chitinophagales bacterium
AAATTCCCAGACCCTTCGACCGCAGGTGGTATTCCCAAAAAGAAAAAAAGATAACTACCATCAATAATGCCAACATACCTGCTTTAGCCAAGGGCGACAATCTCATAGTGTATAATATTTATAGGGTGGTAATGTTCGATAAATAAAAAATCAACGAAATACTCATTACATAAAGGTTTACATCCTTTGTAGCAACAATGTAGAAAACATATTTTTTATTTGCAAGTGTTTTGCGTTTTTTTAATCCAGAGAATGAAGAATTGTAGTAAACTACCGGTACAGCCCTATATATTTTTATGTTGTTTACCTTACTTTACAATCAGCGCCACCTGGTAATAATTATTTACGGCCCCAATCAGTTCTGTCTGAATATAAAAGGCCTCAGTAAAAATTTTTAGTGCATAGAACTCATGGTTGGGAACATTGAATTCATCAAAAAAAAGAAGATCATCTTTTTTCAGGTAGGGATAAAGTGTTGCGAGTGAAAATAGCGTGGAAGAAAAAAGATCTGCATCAAGATGTATCACTTTCCGTTTTCCATTATCAAGCGAATGCGTTCGTAAAAAAGGGACCAGCGTTTCCTGAAACAAGCCTTTTATAAATTCAGTGCGGGCATCTTCCAGGGTAGGTACCTCGGCATACATATCTCCTTTTTTAAAAAAAGCACCCCATTTTTCAGGCAATCCTTCAAAGGTATCAAAGCCATAAAAACGCGAATCAGCATGTTTATTGGCAGAGGCCCACCATTCAAAAGACTGCCCGCCACAAACACCTAATTCAAGGTAGTCGATAGCCTGGTGCTGCAGTTGCTGTGTAGTAAGTACGTACTCATAGAGGCTGTACCGTTTCTGATAATCTCTTTTCAGTGTAAAAAAGTCATTAAAAATGCCTTTCCGGGGCTGACTGGCTATCCACCTCGATAAACTGAGAATATTAGAGAAGAAAAGAAACGGGTTGCGTAAAAATCCAAGAAACACATGCGGCTTTACAAGCAGGATGATGTGTTTAAAAAAAGCATTCAGTACAATTAAGGTTTTCTTCATGTATTCAGGGTTTCTAAACTATGCGAAGAAAGCAAAGAATTTACGCAAACAACAAAGAAAAAAAGTAGGGGGCTACAGCGCAAAAAAATTCTTTGCTCTTTTATCCGGCTGAAAGAATAAGCTTTTCTATTACCTGCGGAAAATGTGCATGCTCCAATGCATGTATCTTTTGTGCAAGACTATCGGGGGTATCATATTCATCCACTGCACAGCTTGCCTGAAAAATAGGTTCGCCTTCATCAAAATGCTCATTCACATAATGAATGGTGATACCGCTTTCTTTTTCACCAGCCGCTATTACGGATTCATGTACACGCATGCCATACATGCCTTTGCCACCGTATTTGGGCAGTAAGGCAGGGTGTATATTAATGATCTTACCGGGGTAGGCATTAATCAGCGTTCCCGGTATCTTCCATAGAAAACCGGCCAGTACAATAAAATCAATTCCATATTCTTTCAATACACCAACGTATGCATCGCCGCCAAAGAATGTTTCTTTATTGATAAGGAGCGATGGAATGTGATGCTTTTCAGCAATCGATAAAACTCCGGCTCCCGTTTTGTTGCAAATAATAAGAGCAACCTGGAGTGATGAATGATGTGCTAAGTGTTCAATAATTTTTTCTGCATTCGAACCCGCTCCTGAAGCGAAAATGGCGATTTTTTTAGTTTGGGGTTTGGAGTTTGGGGTTTGGCGTTCCTCAACCAATTTTTGATTTTTGATTTTTGATTTTTGATGCATCCTATCATCAATAAATAATTTACCAGATATGTCCCTCCTTTCACTTCTTATTATTCCAAGCTTTCTACATAATTTCTTTTCATATTTCCAGAAAAATGCCCATTGGCCCAACAGGGCCGCATAGGTAAGCAGGATGCACTGGTAGCCGAATAACAGGATACTTACCTGTAATAAAACTTTCCATACCCAATGTGTAGTGGCATCCATACCCAGCCATGCCGTAATATACCGGGTAAGCAGGGCCGTTGTGGTGCCCGTAAGACCAAAAATGATAAAGATGATCCAGAATTGACGGGTGCTTACGCCCCATTTCTCCTGTAAATGTTTAAACATCCGTCAAAAATGAGATAAATAATTGAGACATCTTTTATCTGCGCTTAATTCGAAGGAATATTGATTTTCGTTTCATAAAAGAAGTACCTGAATGCAAACATTCTTCCACAATCCGTTGAAACGCAAGCCAGACAAGGATAAAATTTTTTTAAAAAGGTGGAGATTTTGTCAGCTTCCTGTCATATTTTTGCACCCGTTCACGGATATTTTTCCACACCAAGAACCTCCGTTTGTGAATATGATATCTTTTAGACGTTTAGCCAAAACATACGTTACCGCAGCCCTGCTTATCCTGGCATCTTTTAAGGGTAGCTCAGCAAATGCACAAGACGGAAAAACACTTTTCCAGACAAACTGTGCTTCCTGTCACCAGGTGTATAAAAAATTAACGGGCCCTGCTTTGTCCGGTGTTGAAGACCGCTGGGGCGCAGACAGAAAAAAATTGCATGCCTGGATTCACAACCCCGCGGGTTTTGCCAAGG
Source organism: Chitinophagales bacterium (assembly GCA_038222655.1). Lineage (GTDB taxonomy): Bacteria > Bacteroidota > Bacteroidia > Chitinophagales > Chitinophagaceae > Sediminibacterium. The sequence continues at coordinate 2,604 of JBBRHM010000065.1, forward strand.
GGGATGCGTATGCAGCCAATCTTATCAAGGAATACAGTCCTACTTTAATGACTGCTTTTCCCACACTGTCCGACAAAGAAATTGATGCAGTTCTTGATTATGTCAAAGCCGTACCTGCACCAGGTAGTGGCCCTGCTGCTTCTGCAAATCCTGCAGATGCCAAGAGCGCTGATGGCGATAATACTTTATTATTTGGCATACTTACCCTCATATTGGCTGTAGTGGCGCTTACACTATTACAGGTAAACGCTAACCTGAAAAAACTGGCGGATGACCGTGAAGGTCATATTTCCACAGAGCCTGTTCCTTTCTGGAAAAACAAAAGTTATATAGCCATGCTCACGGTTATCCTTTTTGTGGTAGGTGGTTATCTTACCTCTAAAGGCGCTATGGGACTGGGCCGCACAAAAGATTACCAACCGGTGCAACCTATTTATTACTCGCATAAAGTACATGCAGGTATTAACCAGATTAATTGCCAGTACTGTCATATAGGGGTGTACCAGGGCAAACAGGCCACCATTCCATCCGTTAATATCTGTATGAATTGTCATATGGCTATTAATGAATACAAGGGCGATAAAATATTTAATGAAGAAGGGGAAGAAGTGAATGGTACCGGGGAAATTAAGAAACTGTACAAATACGCCGGTTTTGAAGAAGGTAAAACATGGGATGCTTCAAAAGCCAAGCCCATTGAGTGGGCACGTATCCATAACCTGCCTGATCACGTTTATTTTAATCACGCACAACACGTAAAAGCAGGGCAGGTGCAGTGCCAGACCTGCCATGGTGAGATCCAGAAAATGGATGAAGTGAAACAATTTGCCGACCTGAGCATGGGCTGGTGTGTTAACTGTCATCGCGAAACCAAAGTGCAGTTCAAAGACAATGGATTTTACAGCATCTATGAAAAATATCACCAGGACCTCAAAAGCGGTAAGATCGATAGCACCAAAGGAATTACGGTAGAGAAGATTGGTGGTACGGAATGTCAAAAATGTCATTATTAAGAATTTGAAAATTTGATGATTTGAAAATTTGAAAATGATTTTTCGGGTTTCCAAATAGCAAAATTTCAAATGAGTAGAAAATAGTTGTAAATCGGTCTTGAGAATTGAAAAGCTGCAAAGCAAAATTTTCAAATTTTCAAATTTTCAAATCAATATATGGAGCAAAAAAAGCACTGGCAAAGTTTTGGAGAGTTGAATCAGTCTGAGGCGTACCATAAAGACGTTACAGACGAATTCAAAGAAGAACTTCCTTTTGTCGCCGATGAAAGCAAAACCAGCTTTTTAGACGCCAAAGCGCCACGCAGAGATTTTTTAAAATACCTGGGTTTCAGCACAGCCGCCGCAGCCGTGGCAGCCAGTTGTGAAATGCCCGTAAAAAGGGCTATACCCTTTGCCAATAAACCCGAAGATATTGTTCCGGGTGTTTCCAAATATTATGCAACCACCTATGTACAGGATGGAGATGTGGTAAGTGTTCTGGCCAAAGTGCGCGATGGCCGTCCTATTAAAATAGAAGGTAATGAACTAAGCCCAATCACCAATGGCGGTACTTCTGCCCGTGTGCAGGCTTCTGTTCTTGATTTGTATGATACGGCCCGTTTGCGTTTTCCCACTATTGATGGTAAAGAAGTTACCTTTGAAGCCATTGATAAAGCAGTAGCGGGTTCTTTATCAGGACCGGTAGTTATTTTAACAAGCACCCTTACTTCTCCTTCTACTAAAGAGATTATCAATCAATTTATAGCAAAATATCCGGGCAGCCGCCAGGTAACCTACGATGCTGTTTCTTACACCGGTCTTATACTGGCCAATGAAGCCACACATGGTAAAAGAGCGATACCATCCTATCATTTTGAAAATGCAAAAGCTATCGTAAGCATCGGTGCTGATTTTCTTGGCACCTGGTTAAGCCCGGTTGAATTTGCAAGACAATATGCTAAAGGAAAAAAATTAGATGAAAAGAATCCTGTCATGAGCAAACACATTCATTTTGAAAGTGTGGCCAGCTTAACGGGTTCTAATGCAGATGAAAAATATTTACACCGCCCATCTGAAACCGGTGCGGTGGTTGCTGCCTTATTAAGTGCTGTAAACGGACAGGGCGCAACTGGTATCAGCGATGCAAAACTGAAAGCGGGTATTGAAAAAGCGGCTAAAGAATTAAGCGAGAATAAAGGTGCCGCGCTGTTGGTTTGCGGCAGCAATGATGTAAACATACAAATTGCTGTGAATGCAATTAATGAAGCGATTGGTGCGGGTGGTAAAACCATCGACTGGTCAACACCGGTAAATTACCGCCAGGGTGTTGATGCAGATTTTGCAAAACTGGTAGAAGACATGAATGCAGGCGCAGTGGGTGCTTTATTAATATATGGCGCCAATCCTGCCTATACCTGGTTTGATGCCGATAAATTTAAAGCAGCACTGAAAAAGGTAAAAACCACTGTTTCATTTAACGCGAAAGTGGACGAAACCGCAGAACTGTGCAGATTTGTAATACCTGATCATCATTTTCTGGAAAGCTGGGGTGATGCGGAAGCTAAACCAGGTCATATCTCTTTTATACAACCTACAATTTATCCCTTGTTTAAAACCCGCCAGTGGCAGGACAGCCTGTTGAAGTGGGCGGGTAATCCATCAGACTATTTAGCCTACCTGAAAAATTACTGGAGTGCGAAAATAGGTGGCGAAGCAGGATGGGATAAGGCTTTACAGGATGGTGTCATCAACCCTGCAACAACACCGGCATTGGGTGGTGCCTCGTTTAATGGTGGTTCAACGGCTGCTGCGGTAACTGCGTTAGCCAGTGCTAAAAAAGCCGGTAAAGTAGAACTTGTTCTCTATGAAAAAATAGGTATCGGCGCAGGACAGGGAGCTTCCAACCCCTGGTTACAGGAACTACCCGATCCAGTTACCCGTGCTACCTGGGACAACTATGTGATTATTTCTCCTGCGATGGCCAGGACCTTATTAAATATTGACCTAAACAAAAATGGCCAGGCGGATGATTACGAAGTACAACCGCCAAAAAAAGTAGTAAAAGTTACTGTGGGTGGCAAGAGTATTGAGTTGCCTGCATTGATTATACCGGGTACACATCCTGATACCATTGGTATTGCTGTTGGATATGGCCGTAGTAAAAATATAGGCAAAGCAGCGGAAGGTGCTGGTAAGAATGCATTTCCATTAGGAAGCCTTAACGGTGCTTCGGTAAGTTTTATTAATACGGATGTTACCATTAGTTCCACCGGCGACAAATACCCGGTTGCTTTAACGCAAACCCATAGCCGTTACGATACTGCCCAGGGTAACCGTACCGAAGTAATGAAAGAATTATCACTGGCCGAATACAAGCATAACCCAACCGTGGTGCGTGATGAGCGTGAAGAGGAACTGAAACCATGGGGCGGATTAGAAAAATATGAAAGCCAGGGAACGCTTTATCCTGTTTACGACAGGCCTGGAATTAAATGGGGTATGAGTGTTGATCTCAATACCTGTACAGGTTGTGGCGCTTGTGTTGTAGCCTGTAATGCAGAAAACAATGTATCTGTTGTTGGTAAGCCAGAGGTATTACGCGGTCACGAAATGCATTGGTTAAGAATCGACCGTTATTATAGCGGCGATATGGATAATCCTAACGTAGTGTTTCAGCCATTAATGTGCCAGCACTGCGATAATGCACCCTGCGAAAATGTTTGTCCCGTTGCCGCAACCAACCATAGCAGCGAAGGATTAAACCAGATGATTTATAACCGTTGTATCGGCACAAGGTATTGCGCCAACAACTGTCCCTTTAAAGTTCGTCGTTTTAACTGGGCCGATTATATGGGGGCAGACAGCTTCCCTGATAACCAGGCAGGCATTGTAAACGATGTGGTGATAAATATGAATGATGACCTCACACGTATGGTACTCAATCCTGATGTTACCGTTCGTTCACGTGGGGTGATTGAGAAATGTTCATTCTGTGTACAGCGTTTACAGGAAAGCAAACTGAAAGCGAAGAAAGAAAGCAGGCCAATGGCTGACAGTGATATTAAAGTGGCTTGCCAGCAGGCTTGTCCTACCAATGCCATCAATTTCGGTAACGCGAATGATAAAACAAGTTCCATCACCAAAACACGTATGGAAAATCCGAACAGGCAGTTTTATGTGCTGGAGCAGTTACACGTATTACCGAATGTTACCTATATGGCAAAAGTGAGAAACCTGGAAGAAGGCAGTGAGAAGAAAGGTGCAGAGAAAAAGGAAGGTGCGCATGCATAGCGTTACTGCTGGAAGTTGCGAAGAATGAAGCAAAGCAGACTGTGGCTTTGAATAGAAAGCAGTCGGCAATTAATGAGATTGTTTCGTTGTTCCTCCTCACAATGACGAATAGCGGACAGGAAGTACAAGGGAGTGACACAACAAAGTTGCGCAAAGAACAAAAGTTGATTCAATAAAAATACTATTCCGCCCTGGCGGGATGGACCAATAAACAAGACCAGATGCATTTAAAGTACGAATCACAACTCAGGGAACCATTGGTGAATGGAGATAAAACCTATCACCAGGTAACAGAAGACATTGTTCGCCCTATTGAAGCGAAACCTTCCCGGTTATGGTATATTGGTTTTTTCATTGCTGTAGCCTTATTAATGTTTGGTGTGTATAGTGTGTACAGGGATGTCACCTATGGTATTGGCCAGTGGAACCTGAATAAAACCATTGGATGGGGTTGGGATATTACCAACTTCGTATGGTGGGTAGGTATTGGACATGCCGGAACACTGATCTCTGCCATCCTGTTACTTTTTCGCCAGGGATGGAGAACAGGTGTAAACCGTGCGGCAGAAGCCATGACCATTTTTGCGGTAATGTGTGCGGGCCAGTTTCCTATCTGGCACATGGGTAGGGTGTGGATGGCTTTCTTTGTATTACCTTATCCAAATACACGCGGTCCGTTATGGGTTAACTTTAATTCACCCTTGTTATGGGATGTGTTTGCGATCTCAACCTATTTTACCGTATCACTTTTATTCTGGTACAGCGGGTTGATTCCTGACCTGGCCACGGTTCGTGACCGTGCTTTTACCAAACTACGCAAACGTTTATATGGCATTGTTTCTTTTGGCTGGACGGGTTCTACCAAGCACTGGCAGCGACACGAGAGTTTATCATTGGTGCTGGCAGGACTGAGTACACCGCTGGTATTATCTGTACACACTATTGTATCCTTTGACTTCGCCACCTCCGTTATACCGGGTTGGCATACCATCATCTTTCCTCCTTACTTTGTTGCGGGAGCCATCTTTTCAGGATTTGCCATGGTGCAGACACTGATGGTGATTATCAGAAAAGTGTTTGTAATGGAAGATTACATTACAATGGGCCATATTGAAGCCATGAACAAAGTAATCGTGTTAACAGGATCCATTGTAGGTGTTGCTTACTTAACAGAATTGTTTATGGGCTGGTATAGCCAGAATAAATTTGAAGGGTATACTTTCTGGTACAGCCGCGCCTACCTGGGCAGTCCTTATGGCTGGGCCTATTGGGGCATGATGGCGTGTAACGTGTTGAGTCCGCAAATATTCTGGTTCCGCAAAATGAGAAGAAACTTGTTTGTTACTTTCTTCATGAGTGTGATTGTAAATATTGGTATGTGGTTTGAGCGTTTCGTAATTATTGTAACGTCTTTATACCGCGATTATCTTCCTTCCAGCTGGTCTGTGTATTACAGTCCGTCTATCTGGGAGATAGGTTTTTATATGGGTACATTCGGTTTGTTTTTTACCTGTTTCTTCCTGTTCGCAAAATACTTCCCGGTAATTGCCATAGCAGAGATTAAATATGTACTGAAAACATCTGGTGATGGATATAAAGACAAGATGGGAAATATTGAAGAGCAGCGTATGGAAGAGTTTGTGCATGATCATGCGCATTAGATCATAGACCCTGGTCAATAGTTCAGGGAAGAAACTAAACTTTATGATAGACCATGGACAAGGGTCTATGGACAAAAAAAAAGGTATGGCAAAAAAGAAATTCGTAGTAGGCTGTTTTACTGATGAGGCCGTTTTATTTCCTGCGGTGAAAAAGGTACGCAATGCAGGGTATAAAATTCATGATGTGTACACGCCATTTGCGGTGCATGGTCTTGATCATGCATTGGGCGAAAGGGAAACCAGCCTGCATACTGCCGGTTTTATTTACGGCATTACGGGTACCACAACTGCATTGAGTTGTATCAGTTGGGTGTTTACGCGAGACTGGCCTTTAAACATTGGTGGTAAACCGCATTTTGCTTTACCGGCATGGATACCGATTATTTTCGAGTTAACGGTATTGTTTGCTGCAGTGGGTATGGTGATGACTTTTTGTTATCTCTGTCAGCTGGCGCCTTTTGTAAAGAAGCATCATTTTCATGCGCGTGCAACCGATGATCTTTTTGTGATGGTGATTGAGTGTACCGACAAAACCAATGTTGACGACCTTAAAGCATTCTTATCCGGCAACGGTGCTGTGGAAACAGATGTACAGGTAGCCGAGAGTGGCTGGTGGCTGGGCCGCTATGATAAAGACGAAGTGCCTTTTCAAAACAAACAAATTGTTGCTGCTTAATATCATTAGAATAGAAGTAAGATGAATAAACTATCTGTCATAATTGTTTTAGCTGTTGCCGCTGTTATCGTAAGCTGCAGTGATGTAAAACGTGAACCCGGAAGAGTATATATGCCGGATATGGCTTACAGCCGAGCTTACGAAACCTATGCCGATCACAGTAATCTTGCTGAGAAAGGTATTTTTTACAACAACATGCCGGTAACAGGTACCTTATCGCGTGAAGAGGAACTGCCTTTTCATATAACAAAAGATGCGGGAACAGATACCAGTCATTATGCAGGTTCGAAATTGGTTAAGAGTCCTATTGATTCTTTATCTGCCTCAGATGCAAAAGAAGCAGAACGTTTATACCTGATTAATTGCGGAATCTGTCATGGCGCCAAACTGGATGGTAATGGCCCGTTGTATAAAGGCGGAGCCGGTCCTTATCCTGCAGCGCCAAAAAACCTTATTGGTGATCCGGTGGTTTCTGTAATGCCAGAGGGGCAGATGTTTTATTCTGTAACCTATGGTAAAAACCTGATGGGCTCGTATGCATCACAACTGAGCCGCAAACAACGCTGGATAGTAATCAGGTATATCAAAACACAACAGACAGCCAGTAAAGCAAAAGCAGCGCCCGCAGCCGCCACAACGGTAGCCACAGCAGCTGTAGTAAAATAAATTATTGCGTAATAACTGATATAAAAGAATAACGATGGCATCTATCAGAGAACATTTTGAGATTCCCACGAAGATGAAAACCTGGTCGCTGGCATTAATCAGCGTAGGGGTAGTAGCATTCATCCTTGGCCTCATAACTAAAGGGATGAGTGGGGATGAGCATGAAAGAACTCATTTTATTGGTACCATCATGTACAATACTATTTTCTGGACGATGGTATGTAATGCCGCCATGTTCTTTATCTGTGTTATCACCCTGGCCATGGGTGGATGGGAACTGGCCATACGCCGTGTATCCGAAGCCATTTCAACCATGGTACCTATTTTTGGCGGTATCACATTTGTGGTATTGATCTATGTAGTAGCTAGCGGCAATCATCATATTTATCATTGGCTGGATAAAGAAGCTGTTAATGCTGATCCTATTCTGAGAGGTAAAGCCGGCTTTCTTAACCCTACTTTTTTTATTATCTGGACAACACTGATCATTGGTCTCTGGAGTTTGTTGGGATGGAGAATGCGCCAGCTCAGCCGTGAGGCAGACGAGGCCCCGATGAATAATGAAGCAGGAAAAAGTTTTATCTGGAGAGGAACCATCCGCGCTGCCCTGTTTATTGTTTGGTTTGCGTTAACGGTAGGCTCCACTGCCCCCTGGTTATGGCTCATGAGCCTCGATGCGCACTGGTTTTCTACCATGTATAGCTGGTATACTTTTGCCAGTACCTTTGTATCGGGCGTGGCATTGATTGCCTTGTGGGTTATTTACCTTAAAAATAAAGGCTACCTCGAACTGGCCAACCAGGAACATTTACAGGATCTCGGTAAGTTCATGTTTGCATTTTCTATTTTCTGGACCTATCTCTGGTTCTCACAGTTTATGCTTATCTGGTATGCCAATATTCCCGAAGAAACCGTATACTTTAAACACCGTGTACAGGGTGCGTATAAAGGGGTGTTCTTTTTTAACCTGATTATTAATTTTGTGTGCCCCATATTGATTCTGATGAAACGTGCAGCCAAAAGGAATTATACCCTGATGACATTTATGGCTGTGCTCATACTTTTTGGTCACTGGATGGATTTTTACCAGATGGTGATGGGCAGTTTATCAAAAGATCATGTGACATTGGGTTGGCTTGACTTTGGCATTCTGAGTTTATTTGTAGGGTTGATGATATTTTTTGTGGGCAGGGCGCTGGCGAGTAAGCCATTACTCCCCAAACACCATCCGTTCCTCAAAGAAAGTATTATACACCAGGTGTAATCTTTTTTGAAGAATAATTGTTAGATAAGATAATATAGATAGCGTTATGACAATGTTTTTAACCATAGCTGTGATTATACTGGTTTTTGTTGTGATCTTCCAGATCGCCAAAGCCAGTGAGTATGTATCGGTACTGAAAGGTGAAGAAGTAAGCCGCAAACAGAACAATAAAGTTAATGGCTTCCTCATGGTAGCCTTCCTGTTTATGGGAATGATTGGCGTGTGGTATTGCAATAAATTATACCTGGGCAAAACATTAATGGTGCAGGAATCTGCCAGTGTGGAAGGCGCACGTGTAGATTCTATGTTATGGATCACCATCGCGGTAACCGGCATCGTTTTTATTGCCACTCAGATCATTTTATTCTGGTTCGCCTTTAAATACCAGGAAAGCGATCGTAAAGTGTTCTATTTCCCACACAATAATAAACTCGAAGTATTGTGGACCATTGTTCCGGCCATCGTATTAACGGTGCTGGTGGTAATAGGTTTGCGTAACTGGTTCCTGTTTACCGGCGATTCTCCCAAGAACGCAATGGTGGTGGAAGTTACCGGCAAACAGTTCAACTGGATATTCCGCTATCCCGGCAGAGACGGTGCATTCGGAAAAAAATATTTTAAAAATATCAATGATGTAGACAATTCACTCGGCCTTATCTGGGATGATCAACTCAGTCACGATGATGTGGTACAAACCACTACCATGTACCTTATTAAAGGAAAGCCTGTCAGGTTAATCATTGGTTCCAGGGATGTGATACATGATGTGGGTCTTTCTCATTTCAGAATGAAAATGGACGCAGTTCCCGGTATACCTACCACCATGTGGTTTACCCCAAAATATACCACAAAGGAAATGAAGGAAATGACGAATAACCCGAACTTTGTGTACGAAATCAGCTGCGACCAGATGTGTGGTAACAGTCACTATTCTATGAGGGGGATTATTGAAGTGGTAGATCAGGAAGAGTTTGATGTGTGGATGGCTAAACAAAAACCGAATTACCTGACGGCCTTCCCGGATAAAGATCCGGCTAATATTTCCGATAGTACAAAAATGGCTGTTAAACCTATTGGGGCTGCAACAAAAACGGTTGCTAAATTGTAAAATAAAAGATCATGCATACGCATGATTATAACGAATAGATATTAATTTAAAGGAGACCAGAGTATGAGTAACGAAGCTGTTTTGCACACACATTCCGATGTGGCAACGCATGAGGTGCATGGCGATCATCACCATGAACATCATCATCATGAAACCTTCATCACCAAGTATGTTTTCAGCCAGGACCATAAAATGATCGCGAAGCAATTCCTGATCACCGGTATGTTCTGGGGCGTGCTGGGTGGTTTGATGAGTGTATTGTTCCGCCTTCAGTTGGGATATCCTGATTCCAGTTTTCCCATCCTGCAAACCTTGCTGGGTAAATGGGCCGAGAACGGCCATATTACGCCTGCGGCTTACTATGCATTAGTTACTACACATGGAACCGTACTGGTGTTCTTTGTATTAACAGCTGGACTGAGCGGTACGTTTGCCAACTTTTTAATTCCACTACAGGTAGGTGCCAGGGATATGGCTTCACCTTTTTTAAATATGCTTAGCTACTGGTTCTTTTTTACGGCAAGTATCGTTATGCTGTCTTCTATTTTTGTTGAAACGGGTCCCTTTAGCGGCGGCTGGACAGCGTATCCTCCTTTGAGTGCTTTGGGTGAGGCATCGAAGGGTTCTAAAACGGGAATGGATCTATGGCTGGTATCCATGGCTTTATTCGTTGTCTCTTCTTTGTTAGGCGGTTTGAATTATATTGCTACCATCCTTAACATGCGCACAAAAGGTATGAGCATGACGCGCTTACCTTTAACGATATGGGCACTGTTCTTTACTGCGGTACTTGGTGTATTATCATTCCCTGTATTATTCTCAGGTTTTATCTTATTGATTTTTGACAGAAATTTTGGAACGAGTTTTTATCTCTCCGATATCTTTATCAGCGGGGTAGGTGCTTTGCCAAATGAAGGGGGAAGTGCGATCCTTTATCAACACTTATTCTGGTTCCTTGGTCACCCTGAAGTATATATTATTCTGTTACCAGCCATGGGTATGGTGTCGGAAATATTATCCGTGAATTCACGTAAACCTATTTTCGGTTATATGGCTATGATCGGTTCCCTGTTTGCGATCGCTATTCTTGCGTTCCTGGTTTGGGCACACCATATGTTTGTAACAGGACTGAATCCATTCCTTGGATCCATCTTTGTATTGTTAACCTTATTGATTGCGGTACCTTCTGCTATTAAAGTATTTAACTGGCTCACAACTTTATGGAGAGGCAGTATCCGCTTTACACCGGGTATGCAGTTCGCCATCGGGTTTGTAAGTTTATTTATCTCTGGTGGATTAACCGGTATCTGGTTAGGAAACTCTGCATTGGATATTCACCTGCATGATACTTATTTTGTAGTTGCACACTTTCATATTGTAATGGGTGTGGCTTCCATGTTTGGCATGTTTGCAGGTATCTATCACTGGTTTCCTAAAATGTATGGACGTTATTTAAATAATACATTGGGCTATATCCATTTCTGGGTAACGATAGCCGGTGCGTATATGATTTTCTGGCCCATGCACTACGAGGGTTTGGCAGGAATGCCTCGCCGTTATTATGATTACAGCATCTGGGAAAGTTTTAAACAGTTTGCAGAACTTAATAGGTTTATCAGTACGGTTGCCATGATCGTATTTGCTACACAGATATTGTTCCTGTTTAATTTCTTCTATTCTATTTTCAAGGGAAGAAAAGTTACCAACCCGAATCCATGGGGTGCCAACACGCTGGAATGGACAACACCGCTTCGTCCTGGTCACGGAAACTGGCCCGGTGAAATTCCTGAAGTACACCGCTGGGCATATGATTATGGTAAGGACGGGAAAGATTTTATCCAGCAAACCACACCGGTAGGCGCAGATGAAAGTCATCATTAAGTAAAATAGGGTGATGATGATCAGCTATTCACCCGGTTGCAAATAATATTCAATGCTCCCGGGATACCGGGAGCATTGTTTTTAATAAAGGATCTAAGATTGTATAGCCGAATAAAGATTGAAATGGAATGGGGGTTGACAGATTATCCGCAAACATGACAAGTACCGTAAACACATCCACTACTTTTTCATTAGCTGCCAAAGTGAAAGATTACTTCCAGTTGATCAAGTTCACATTGAGCTTTACGGTAGTGTTCTCCTGTGTGATCTGTTATTTGCTGGCCCCCAATGTAGTGGGCTTTAACTGGTGGATGATATGTGTATTGTTCGTGGCGGGCATGCTTATAACCGGAAGTGCCAATGCTATTAACCAGGCGGTAGAAAAAGATACCGATGCGATGATGAAACGAACCGCTAAACGTCCGGTAGCCAGTGGCCGCATGAGCCAGGCAGAAGCGTATACTTTCGCTTTTATGGCAGGATTGCTGGGGGTTTTTATGATGGGCTGGTTCTTTAAAGGGGATGATAACGGTTTTAACTGGAACGCAGCACTATTATCTGCTTTCAGCCTTTTTTTATATGCTTTTATTTATACGCCGCTAAAGAAAATAAATTCAATTGCCGTGCTGGTAGGTGCCTTTCCGGGCGCATTGCCCTGCCTGATTGGTTGGGTAGCTGCCACCAATATGATCGATCCTTTTGGTACAGTGCTGGCAAATGGAAAAGAATATTCAAATGCAGGTGGATGGATATTATTCGCGATACAGTTTCTTTGGCAGTTCCCGCATTTCTGGGCCATTGCCTGGGTTGCCCATAGTGATTACAGTAAAGCCGGATTTAAATTACTGCCTTCCGATAAAGGACCCACCAGGTTTACGGCGATACAGGCTATTATGTATTCTGTGCTGATGATACCGGTGGGTATACTGCCGTATTATTTTGGACTGAGCGGACAAGTAAGCATGTGGGTATTAATTGCCTGCAATGTGGGTATGGTAATACAGAGTATACGTTTGTATAAAGAGATGGATGTTACAGCAGCGAGAAGGGTAATGTTTAGCAGTTATATTTATTTGCCCATTGTGTTGCTGGCATTGCTGGCTGATAAGATTAGATAATGAGTAATTATCGTGAGTGTTGAGAAAAAGTTTTATAAAAAATTATACGAAGTAAAAAAATTATTAATTATCAATTACGAATTAAAATGATAGCTGTGCAAACGAGAGAATCCAACGAAGCCAAAAGAATTCACCCACATAAATTTACACTATGGGTGGCAATAGGAAGTATAGTGATGATGTTTGCGGCGTTAACAAGTGCTTATATCGTTAAAAAGAACCAGGCCAACTGGTTAGAGTTTGATCTGCCGCGCATATTCTGGTATTCTACTTTTACGATTATACTAAGCAGTGTTACCATTCACTTAGCAATGAAGGCATTTAAAGCAAGGGAAATGGGCCGTTACCGTACCTTGATAACCCTTACTGCTTTGCTGGGTATGCTGTTTATTGCCATGCAATGGTTGGGATTCCATGACCTTGAGAGCCGAAACATTATGCTTACAGGTGCCAGAAGTAATTCGTCGGCTTCTTTCCTGTTTGTGATTACAGGACTGCATATGGCGCATGTATTGGGGGGCGTAATTGCCATATTGGTGATCTTTATCCGTGCATATGCCGTAAAAGTGAAGAATTACAGCAGTTTATCGATAGAATTAGTGGCCACTTACTGGCATTTTGTAGATGTACTCTGGATATATCTGTTCATCTTTTACAACTGGATAGGTTAGTTGAAGAAAAAGTTTGCGTTTATGTACCTTTTTTGAACAGTAGCCAATATTTTTGTAACGAAATTTTAGAACTGAACCATGTCAACAACAACAACGGTTACACCCACCAAAATGTGGAGCGGCGGCAAAAGCCCTTTCAACGTAGAATACGGCAAATTGATGATGTGGTATTTTTTAATGAGTGATGCCTTCACTTTTGGCGCATTCCTGATTTCTTACGGAACCATCCGTTTTTCTACCAATGGATGGCCCGACCCTAACGAAGTGTTCAGAAGCTTTCCTTTTGCACCGGCCGGGGTACATGCACCGCTGGTGTTTGTGAGTATTATGACTTTTATCCTTATCATCAGTTCGGTAACCATGGTATTGGCCGTACATGCCGGGCATAACATGGATAAAAAGAAAGTGGTAAAAAACCTTATCTGGACCATTATTGGCGGTATTGCTTTCTTAAGTTGCCAGGCATGGGAATGGAACCACCTGCATAGCGAAGGGGCATGGTGGGGAAGCAACCCTTTCCTTAACCACGATGGAACTGCATCGTCTACTAATTTTACGAATTACTTTTTTACCATAACAGGCTTCCACGGTTTTCATGTATTCTCAGGGGTAATTATCAATATTATTATGTTGATTATGACACTTACGGATAAATTTGAAAAAAGAGGTCATTACCTGATGATTGAAAAAGCAGGTCTGTACTGGCACTTTGTAGACCTTGTGTGGGTATTTGTATTTACCTGTTTTTACCTGATCTAAGTATTTTTCAATCATTCATTAAGCAACTTATTATATGGAACATACAGCAGCACATGAAGAACACAGCGGCGACGGAGTAAAAGAAATTGTAAAAGTTACAGTGATACTCTCAGTATTAACAGCCGTGGAACTGGCATTGGGTTTCTGGATGATGGGCATGCCACTGGATAGTGTGTTACGTATGGCTGTAAAAGGGGCCATCGTTATTTTAATGCTGGCCAAAGCTTTTTATATCGTGGGATATTTTATGCACCTGAAACACGAGATCAAAAACCTCATCATGACCATCGTGGTTCCTTTAATGTTGTTTTTGTGGTTCATCATTGCGTTTTTGTATGATGGTAATTCTTTTCGCCATTTGAGAAATACCTATGATCCGCATTTCAAAGAACAGAGTACCATTAAAATGGAAAAGAAAGAGGAAGGCAAAGAAGAAAAAAAGGAAGAAATAAAGCCTGCCGCAGAGAAAAAAGCGGTTGAATAATACATAAAAGAGAGCCGGCTCCTTTCGAATACTATTATCAACCATCGCCTGTATGACGATGGTTTTTTTATCCCTTGTTACTATGAATAAGAAAGCGTTGATGGGTTTGGCAGTGGCATTACTGTTACCCGTTTTCTGTTACCTGGTATTAAAATACGCAAGCGACCGTGCAGTAGATATGCCCAGAAAATTTTTACTGGATTCAACTATTGAGCGTGTTGTGAATGGGAAACAGATCACCGACAGTATCTGGCACACCACAGCTAATATCCGTTTACAAAATCAACTGGGTGATACAGTAAGTTTGTACGACAAAGCCGGAAAAATACTGGTAGTTGATTTTTTCTTTACGCATTGCGGTGGCATCTGCCCTAAGTTAACACATAACATGGCTAAGCTGCAGCAGTCCTTTATCCGTGGGGGAGATATCCGTCAAAAAGTAGATACTTCTATTGTGCAGTTTATTTCTTTTTCTATTGATCCTGAAAGGGATAGTGTTCCCGTATTAAAAGCCTATGCTGATAAGTTTTCGGTGAACCATGATACCTGGTGGATGCTTACGGGCAGCAAAGATTCTATCTATAAATTTGCATTCGAGGAAATGAAGGTGGATAAGTACAGCGACGAGCCTATCAATCCGGACTTTGTGCATACCAGCCGTTTTGTACTGATTGATAAAGAACATAAAGTGCGCGGATATTACAATGGATTGGATTCTATATCCCTGTCTAAACTAGCGAAGGATATTGGCCTGCTGATGCTTGAGAAAAACAAAAAAGAAAAAAGCACCGTCTTTCGCGATATCATTGACTTGAGTTGGTTATGGCTGGTAATTGTATGTATGGTAATATTTTTTATGCTATACCTGCGCGGCCGTAGAAAAATAAATGGATAATGAACTTGTTTATTGCTTTGGCTGTTTAATGAATTATTACATCCCAAGTTGTTTGCTAAATTGATAAATGATTGATTAAAATAATAAACAGATACCATGTTACCTGCCTCACTTACTAAAAACGACAACCAGGCCAAATGGCTTATCGGAATATTCTCCGTTGTTGTATTTACCGTGATCGTATTGTTGAGTCGCTATAAACTAACCATAGACCTCGGTTTTAACGTACACATATTTGCCATGATTAATGCCATTTTGAATGCAACTACTGCTGTGTTATTGGTAGCTGCCTTATTGGCCGTAAAGAATGGAAACTATCTCCTGCATAAAAAGCTGATGATGACCGCATTGATACTGTCAGTGCTTTTTTTGGTTTCTTATATCGCCCACCATTTACTTGCGGGCGAAGCGAAGTTTGGCGACAGTAATCATGATGGTATTGTTTCACCAGAAGAATTATTGCTGGTAGGAAATGCAAGGGTGATTTATTTTGGTATACTCATCACTCATATTATTTTAGCTGCTGTTATTTTACCTTTTATTTTATTTACGGCTTACCGTGCACTGACTGCAGAGTTCGAGACGCATAAAAAATTAGCGCGCATTACCTGGCCGCTTTGGTTCTATGTTGCGGTAACGGGACCTGTCGTGTATTTGATGATCAGTCCTTATTATAGGTAGATTTTTCTACTCCCCCGGGTGATAGGTTTTCTCTGCATGCTTCAACACATCTTCTTTATAAAACAATACCTCTTTAAAGGTTCCTTTTGTATACATCTGTGCCTGGTCGTTAAAATGTTTTGAATTTTTATCGCCACTTTCACCTCCGGCCAATAATGATTTTGCTTTTATCTTTTTACCAAACTCAATAGCACAAATAAAGCTATTTCCGTTATAACCATAACGTTTATTGGTACCATTAAAAGTTTTACTCACATAGGAAGGCAGGCAGCCCCAGGTAGAGGCGGCAAAGCCATCAGGGAGACTTGCTTGTGCATCATCAAATTTTTCTGTGAGGTTACCCGATAACCGCTGGTAACGGTTGATATCGCCCCATGGCATTTGCCAGTTACCAAACTTTTTAGTGAGTTCTTTAATGGTATGCATCATGGGTAGCAATAAATCGGAGGCAGGAGCAGTAGCAGCAAAATGATATGTTTTTTCAACCTGGTCGGCTTTATCATCAGCACCTGATTTGCGTTGAATAGTTGGCCAGATTTTTTCTCCCCATTCAAT
>JBBRHM010000066.1:0-18372 GCA_038222655.1 Chitinophagales bacterium
AGGTTATTAAGAGCTACATGGACATAGTTTGTTTATTCTGTTTCTGTAAGCGTTACTTTATTTGCAGCAACTTTCAGTGTATGCTTCACGCCCACTTTTAACGCATAATTATTTTTTTCATGACTTACGGGAAAATCATAACATACAGGATAGGCATACTCTTTCACGTGGTGGTGTATCACTGAAAAAACCTCACTGCCAAAAGGTATGGTAGTATCTTTTATCTCTGTAAAGCCGCCAATAATCAACCCGGATATTTTATCCAGCATACCGCTACGTTTTAACTGAATCATCATCCTGTCTATATTGTACAGGTATTCACCCACATCTTCCAGAAACAAAATTTTATTCTTTGTTGTAAAGGAAGATTTGCTGCCGATGAGGTGTGCCAATAGAGAAAGATTACCGCCCACTAATTTCCCCGATGCTTTGCCCGGGCGGTTTAGGGCATGTGCCTTACCCGAATAATTGGCTATCCTTCCCTGCAATGCTTTGTGAAGAGATTGCACAAATACATTTTGATATTCGCCATCATTAAAAGCCGCCGCCATCGGGGCATGCAGCGAGGCAATATGATGCTGTTGAAAAACGTGCGCATGCAAAACTGTAATATCACTAAATCCAATGAGCCATTTAGGATTTTTCTTAAATTGTTTAAAATCCAGCTGATCGATAATGCGGCTCAAGCCATATCCGCCACGGGCACACAAAACAGCTTTTACATCAGGGTAGTCAAGCATTGCTTGCAGATCGGCTAATCTTTCAGCATCGGTTCCTGAAAAATAATGATACTGGTTACCGAGTGTTTTACCCGCCAATACTTTATACCCCCACTGTTGGAGAATATCTATACAGGTGGCCGCCTTTTCATACGGCATATAACCGGAAGGGCAAACAATACCAATGGTATCGCCTTTTTTCAGGTAAGGAGGAATTTTGCTCATGTAACAATATTACAGAACTCATTTTACATTCAGTCTACGCCTTCCCGCGCGAATGCTTATTTTTGCCCTCGCCGGTTTAAAAAACCGGAGTTCATGCAAATAAATAACCGCGCCTTTGCTTCTTGGCGAGAAAAACTGAAGACAGGCAAACAATGAATTATCCAAAACGATATTTAATCACTTCCGCCCTTCCCTACGCCAATGGCCTGAAACATATCGGTCACCTGGCTGGTGCATACTTACCTGCTGATATTTATGTACGGTATCTAAAGGCACAGAAAAGAGATGTGGTGTATGTATGTGGAAGTGATGAACATGGTACGGCTATTCCTATTCAGGCCACCAAAGAAAATACAACTGCCCAGGCTATTATTGATAAGTATCATCCCATCATGGAGCAAAATTTTCGCGATATGGGTATTGCGTTTGATATTTATCACCGCACGAGTGATCCTTTGCATCATGAAACGGCACAGGAATTTTTTACTGTTTTGAATAACAACGGGGATCTTGAAGTAAAAGAAACGGAACAGTATTTTGATGAAGAGACCAATACCTTTCTTGCCGACCGTTATATTAAAGGCACCTGCCCCAATTGTGGTTATGAAAATGCTTATGGTGATCAATGCGAACGTTGCGGCAAAAGTTTAAGTCCGGATGAATTAATCAATCCCTTAAGTACCTTAAGTGGAAATACGCCCATTAAAAAACTCACCAGGCATTGGTACTTGCCGTTAAACAGGCATGAAAATTTTTTACATGAATGGATTTTAAAAGAACATGCCAGCGATTGGCGAAGCACGGTAGTTGGTCAATGCAAAAGCTGGATAGATGGTGGATTGCAGCCACGTGCCGTTACACGCGATCTTGACTGGGGAGTACCTGTTCCCACAGAAGAAGGAAAGGGAAAAGTATTGTATGTATGGTTCGATGCACCTATTGGTTATATAAGTGCTACCAAACAATGGGCATTGAATAATGGTAAAGACTGGCGGCCCTACTGGGAAGATAAAGACACAAAACTTGTTCATTTTGTAGGCAAGGATAATATTGTTTTTCATTGTATCATTTTCCCGGTGATGCTAAAACTGCATGGCAATATTTTACCCGATAATGTGCCTGCCAATGAATTCATGAATCTGGAAGGTGAGAAGATGAGTACCAGCCGTAACTGGAAATTAGAGGTGCAGGATTATATCGACGATTTCATCAATAAAGAAAATGGCGGCACACAGATGGCAGATGTGTTGCGATATTATCTTACACAGATCGCACCCGAAACAAAGGATAGTGAATTTACCTGGAAAGGTTTCCAGGAGGCCAACAACAGCGAGCTGGTAAGCATCTTCGGTAATTTTGTAAACCGTACCATGGTACTAATGCACAAACTATGCAAAGGAAAAGTACCACCATTGCATATGGCTGCAGTAACGGATATTGATCAAAGTACAATTGAGGAAATACGAAGCACGAAAGAGAAAGTGGAAGGTTTATTGGAACAATATAAATTCAGGGATGCGTTGTTTGAAGTGATTAATCTGGCAAGAACCGGCAATCAATACATGCAGAAGAAAGAGCCATGGATAGTAGCGAAACAAACCACCGACGACCAAAAACCTACAGCAGATGCACAGACATCTATTGATAATACGCTGCATATTTGTTTACAACTCTGTGCAAATCTTGCCATCCTCGTAAATCCATTCCTGCCCTTTACGGCAAAGAAAATGTGCCACATGTTTAAAGTGGTAGATAAACTACTGGAATGGGAAAATGCAGGTAAGATGAAATTACTGAGTGTAGGTTATTCATTGCGTCCGCCTGAATTATTGTTCAGAAAAGTAGAAGATACGGAGATCGCCTATCAGTTACAAAAACTGCACTCGGCAGTTGTGAACCGCGAGGCATCGATAAAAGAAGAAAAGAAAATGGAAAAAGAAAACGAGTCAGCGGAAAATAATCAACCCTCCGCAACAGAAAAAAATGTGCAACCGGAAACCGGGAGCCCGAAACCGGAAATTATTTTCGATGACTTTGCCAAAATTGATCTGCGTGTTGGAAAAATTGTTAGTGCTGAAAAGGTAGAGAAGGCTGATAAATTATTAAAACTGTCGGTGAATCTTGGTGCTGAAACAAGAACCATTGTATCCGGCATTGCCCTGCATTTTAAACCAGAAGATATTGTGGGCAAACAGGTTACGGTTGTGGTTAATCTTGCCCCAAGAAAAATGCGGGGAATAGAAAGCAACGGCATGATATTAATGGCTGAAGATGCTGATGGGAAGCTTCACTTTATCAATCCTGAAACAGCTATTAATGCGGGTGCCGGTGTGAGTTAATTTAGTTAGCTAAAGTTGAAAGGGTTACATAAGGTTAAAGATAAATTTTGCTTTAACCTTATGTAACCCTTTTAACCTCTATGCTTTATCAAAACTCACACACTCCTTCAATTCTCTTTCTGTGTAAGCCACACCGTATTGTTTCAATACATCATCAGGTACACCGTTCCACTGGTTAGGCGTATTGCCCATGTAGCCAAGATCTTTTACACCTATTTCTGAAGTAAAAAAACCTGTCATTACCATATCACGCATTTTGCTGAAGAAGGCAATGCCCTGCGCCATTTCAGGTTTTATTTTTCTGCCTGTTTTTGCAATAGCATCTTTTACTACCGGGTAAGCAATCTGGTCAATAATTTCTAACTGTTGCTTTTTATCACAGTCTTTGAATGGCTTTTCATAATGATTAAGGCAGTACACATCCAGCCAGCGCAAACCACCCCGTAAAGGCGTTTGATGGCTCGGCATATCTTTTACAATAAATTCGAGAAACTCATGCACTTTGGCATCTGAGGCACTGCCACTGACCGCATCTTTTGGAAGAATGATATCCTCCAGAACAATGATGGTAGCCATTTCATGATCGGTGAAAAATTTATCGCCGGTATTCAGTTTTGTAAGATACTTATCCTCTTCTTCCATCCTGCCTTCATACATAAAGGCTTCTTTTGAAGTGGCGATCGTTTTTTTATCGCTGTTCTTACATGCTTCTACCAGCACACCGGAAGCCGCCGTACCAATAAGCATCGCTTTGATTGATTTTCTTCTGTCCATATATCAGAGATTACTATGATTTTTAAATATGATTGATAGGATGATCACAGATCAAATCCGTGAAATTCATATATACATCCTTTACTCAGAGATTCTGTTTTTTCATTTCATCAATAATATATTCAGACGCCCGCATAGATAAAGCTAATATTGTCCAGGTAATGTTCTTATCCGCCTGTGAAGTAAACTGGCTCCCATCCACGCAAAACAAAGTCTTGCAGTCGTGCGCCTGGCTCCATTTATTCAAGGCAGATGTTTTTTTATCATTTCCCATACGAACGGTTCCTGCTTCATGAATGATATTGCCCGGGTTATTCAATCCATAATTATTCTTCTCTGTATCCTCCCCACCCCAGGTAACAATGGCACCCATATTGTGCAGTATTTCTTTGAAGGTTTCTTTCATATGTTTTGCCTGTTTGATCTCATACTCTGAATGATTGGTATGAAAACGCAAAACAGGGATACCGTATTTATCAACCACCGAAGGATCTATCTCGCAATAATTGTTGATGTTGGGAACAGCTTCTCCCCTTCCCGCCATGCCTACACCGGCGCCGTAAAAGAACCTTGCATCTTCTTTTAAGCCTTCACCATATCCGCCGGCTTCTTTAGTCTTTCCATTTACGATGTACTTACCATTCTGATTTTGTATACCCATACCAAAACCATAAGCCGGCTGGCCCATACCACCCCAATATTCTATGTGGTAACCGCGGGGGAAATCCAGTTTCTTATTATCTAACCACCAGGGTGTATACACGTGCATTCCACCTACCCCATCTTCATTGTAACGTTTACGGCCATAGAGTTGTGGCAAAACGCCACCTACTGCGGCACCGGTAGAATCATGCAGGTATTTACCTACTACATTACTATCGTTTGCCAAACCATTCGGATGCCGTGTAGATTTTGAGTTGAGCAATAAACGGGCAGTTTCACAGGTACTTGCCGCCAGGATTACGATCCGCCCACTTACCTGGTATTCCATGTTATCCCTTTTATCAACATAAGAAATACCGGTGGCCAAACCATCTGAATTGGTAATCACTTCACGCGCCATGGCCATTGTAATCACATCTACATTTCCTGTTTCCACAGCGGGTTGAACCAGTGCAGAGGAAGAAGAAAAATCCGCGGCTATCTTACAGCTACGCCCACATTGTGCGCAGTAAAAACATTGTCCGCGCTTTTCATTTATTTTCTTGGTAAGAATAGATAAACGTGAAGGAATTACCGGGATACCCAGACCGGTGGCTGATTTTTTAATCATCAATTCATGTAAACGGGGTTTGGGTGGCGGAAGAAAAATTCCATCCGGGTCATTTTCCAATCCTTCATTCGAACCAAATACGCCAATCAGTTTATCAACCTTATCATAATACGGCTTTACATCTTCATAACCAATGGGCCAATCATCACCCAATCCGTCAACGCTCCTGCGTTTGAAATCACGGGGACCAAAACGAAGAGAAATTCGTCCCCAGTGATTGGTTCTTCCACCAATCATACGGGCACGCCACCAGTCCCATTTGGCACTGCCTTCTGCCATGGTATAAGGTTCCCCATCAATTTCCCAACCCCAGTAGCAACCATCGAAATCACCGAAGGGTCTGAACTTGGTACTGGCGCCGCGGCGTGGAGAATCCCATGGGTTTTTTAATTGTGCAGAGTCTTTGGCAGGATCGAAATCAGCGCCTGCTTCCAGCAGGCAAACTTTTAAACCTGCTTTGGATAATATGTATGCGGCCATACCGCCGCCGGCACCTGAACCTACAATAACAGCATCATATTTCTTAGGCTGTTTTTTAATCTGGAGATCTCCCATATAGCAATTTGATTTTGTCGTTATTTCAGCAATGAATGTAAGATATTTCGCTTACCCGAAAAAGAGGTTTTAAAAATAAAAGAAAGATAAGTAGTTGATAAGAAAAAAGTCTTTGTTACTATAGGTTATATGATTAAAACCATATATTGGACTAACCAAAAACAAGATCATGTATAAACTGCTTTTATCTTTTTTATGTATCACCCTATGCATTTCAGGGTGCAAAACCGGTGATACTGCCCGCAAAGAGGTTACAAAATATACTATTGAACAATTATATAACAATAACAGGCTTTCCGGTGCTGCATTCAATAAGGATGAATCAGCTTTGCTGGTAAATTCTGAAGCAACCGGCATTACCAATCTTTACGAATTAAGCATTGCAGATTCCGTTTTACATCCATTGACCCACTCTACTAAAGAATCTTTTTACGCGATTGACTTTCTACCGGGTACCGATCAGTACTTGTATTCTTCAGACCAGGGAGGTAATGAAAACAGCCATATATATTTACAAAAGAAAGGAGATACCACTGCAAAAGATATTACACCCTGGCCCAATAGTGCTAACAGTTTTTTTGAATGGAAGGCAGACGACAAGGCTATTTATATAACCAGCAATAAACGTAATCCTAAATACTTTGACCTGTGGAAAGCAGAGACTGCAGGATGGAAAGCCACTCTTTTTTACCAGAATGACTCAGGTTACACACCAGAAGCAATTAGTAAGTCAGAAAAATATATTGCACTTACCAAATCAATCACTACTGACAAGAATGAACTATACCTGTACAACCGAGCTAATAAAAGCCAGAAGCGCATCAGCAATGGTAATGAAGCTACGTGGTCGGCTGCTGCTTTTGAGAAAAATGACAGCATTCTTTATTATACCACTAATGATGGAAGTGAATTTTCTTACCTCGTAAAATATAATATCAATAGCGGCAAATCAGAGAAGATTTTTGAAAGTAAATGGGATGTAACCGGCATGACTTTAAGTAAAAACGAAAAATACCATACCATTTTTATCAATGAAGACGGAAAAAATAAAGTACTCCTCTACGATCATATCAGCAATAAGGAAATAGAATTTCCCTCTATTAAAGACGGCGATGTAAAAAGTGTGCTGATTTCTCCATCCGAAAAAAATATGATGCTTACAGTAGGCAGCAGCCGCAGCCCGCAAAACCTGTATGTATATAATTTTGAAAAGAAAGAATTAAAACAGGTTACCCAGACTTTGAATAAAGAAATTTCGGTGGCTGATATGACCAGTGCCGAAGTGATCCGTTTCCCATCCTTCGATGGAAAAGAAATACCGGCTATTTTATATAAACCACTTACCGCTTCCCCAAACAATAAAGTACCCGCTCTCCTATGGATTCATGGGGGGCCGGGCGGACAAAGCCGCATTGGTTTTTCTAATGATATTCAGTATCTGGTTAATCATGGATATGCGGTACTGGCAGTTAATAACCGTGGCAGCAGCGGATATGGAAAAACTTTTTATAAACTGGATAACAGAGACCATAGCAATGGCGACCTGAAAGATTGTGTGTGGGCAAAAAAATGGCTGCAGCAGCAGGCTTATATTGATACAGCAAAAATTGGCATTGAAGGCGGAAGCTATGGTGGATGCATGGTATTGGGCGCATTGGCATTCCACCCCGAAGAATTTAAAGTGGGTGTTGATCTGTTTGGTGTTGCTAACTGGCTACGCACATTGAAAAGTATTCCGCCCTATTGGGAGTCTTTCCGGAAAGCGCTGTACGAGGAAATGGGAGACCCATTCACAGTTGATTCTGTTAGGCTGAGAAATATTTCTCCTTTATTTAATTATCAGAAGATCAATAAGCCTTTATTGGTTTTCCAGGGAATGAATGATGTAAGGGTTTTGCCCGTAGAAAGTGAAGAAATTGTTGCTGGAGTAAAGAAGAACGGTGTTAGGGTTGAATATATCACTTACGCTGATGAAGGTCATGGCTTCGCGAAGAAGAATAACCAGATTACCACTGCGAAAAAAACGCTGGAGTTTCTTGATAAATATTTAAAGGAGGCAGGTGAGGGTAAAAAATAAAAATAGTATTCAACAAATGATATCGAACCTTTTTCACGCAAAGACGCAATGTTTTTTCCTGGCGTCTTATGAATTTTCTTTGGGGCTTTGCGTGATATATTTTCTGACTATTTTAAGAATTCCATCTGCTTCCCCAAATAAAAAACCGCTCCTGTAAAGGAACGGTTTTATAGGTAGTTAGTCTGGTTTTGAAAAGTAAACAGGTCAGGCCGCTTCAGCACTACTGCCTTAGCTGCAACCCATACTGTTTCCGCAGTTTAAACATTTGTAACAGGTACCGCTGCGGATAGTGATATGGCCGCAGGTATTACAGGCAGGCGCATCGCTCTGCATATTTTTAGCGGCTGCATTTACTGAATCCATACCTGCTTCTGCCCTTGCAGGAGATGGTACGGCTCTCTGTAATTTTTGCGGTTGCGCTGCAACAGGTGTAGCATTGGCAGAAGGCGCTGTTACACGTATACTGCTCAATTCAGGCTTTCCCAAAAAAGTAGCTTCGCCCTCCTCTTCACCGGTATTGCCAACCGCTGGTTTATCCAGCACATGTACCAGATCTGTGCGACCCAGGTATTCAAATGCCAGTGCACGAAACACAAAATCAACCAGCGATGTGGTGGTTTTAATATTTGGATGATCCACCATACCGGCCGGTTCAAACTTGGTGAACACAAATTTCTCTACAAACTCTTCCAGTGGTACACCATATTGCAGACCTACTGAAATGGCGATTGCAAAACAGTTCATAAAACTGCGAAGGGTTGACCCTTCTTTGGCGAGGTCAATAAATATTTCGCCCAATGTTCCATCGGTATATTCACCGGTGCGGAGAAATATTACCTGCCCGCCAATCTTCGCCTTCTGTGTATAGCCCCTGCGTTTGGCCGGTAATGATTTCTTTTCAACAATACCGGATAAAGCGCGTTTAAATTTGGTATCGGTGGAAGCATGCATACGCTTCTGCACTTCTTCCAGTAATTCGTCAACAGTTAATTTACTCAGGTCAACAATATTCGATTGGGCTTCTGCAACAGGCTGATCTGCATCATTAACCAGTTCTTCCGCTTCATCTGCTTTCTTTTTCTTATCAGATTTATTGCTCAATGGCTGGCTAAGTTTAGAACCATCGCGGTATAAAGCATTTGCTTTTAATCCCAGTTTCCAGCTCAGCATATAGCAATCTGAAATTTCTTCTATACTGGCCTCATGTGGCAGGTTAATGGTTTTAGAAATGGCCCCGCTTAAAAATGGCTGGCAGGCAGCCATCATGCGGATATGACCGTAAGCATGAATATATCTTTCCCCTTTCTTTCCGCATTTATTGGCACAGTCAAATACAGGCAGGTGCTCTTCTTTCAGTAAGGGTGCGCCTTCAATAGTCATGGTACCGCATACATAATCATTTGCGGCATCAATCTGTTCTTCGGTAAAGCCCAGCTCCTCCAAGAGGTTAAAGTTCCAGTCGCTGTATTGCTCTTCGGTAAAACCTAAACGCTGCATGCATTCATCACCCAGAGTAAACCGGTTAAAGATGAAACCGATTTCGAAAGCTGATTTGGCTGCACCATTCAGTTTTTCAATTTCAGCAACGGTAAATCCCTTTTCTCTGAGGGATGAGGGATTAACGAATGGCGCGCCTTCAAAACTGGCGGCACCCACTGCATATTTTTCTATCGCTTCTGCATCTTTTGGATTGTAGCCCAGGTTTCTCAATGCCTGAGGTACCGACTGGTTAATGATCTTGAAATAACCACCACCACTTAATTTTTTAAATTTCACCAAAGCGAAATCTGGTTCCACGCCAGTGGTATCGCAATCCATTACCAAACCAATCGTTCCGGTTGGCGCAATAACGGTGGTCTGTGCATTACGGTAACCATATTTTTCTCCTAACTGTACGGCATCATCCCATGCTTTGGTAGCTGCTTTTAAAATATAATCAGGACAATATTGCGCTTTGATCCCCTGTGGTTTTATTTCAATGCCTGTATACGCATCTTCTGCATCATACGCTGCTGCACGGTGGTTGCGCATTACGCGGAGCATGTCTTCTTTGTTATCTTCGTATTTATCAAACGCACCTAGGAAGCCGGCCATTTCAGCAGATGTTTTGTAGGCTACGCCTGTCATGATAGCGGTGATAGCACCCGCAATACCACGGGCCTCTTCACTGTCGTAAGGAATACCACTTACCATCAGCATAGAACCGAGGTTGGCAAAGCCCAGACCCAGGGTGCGGTAATCGTAAGATAACTGTGCTACTTCTTTGGAAGGAAACTGTGCCATCAACACAGATATTTCGAGAACGGTTGTCCACAAACGTGTGGTATATTCAAACCCTTCCACATCAAAAATATTATTCTCTTCTGTATGAAACTTACGGAGGTTAATGGATGCCAGGTTACAGGCAGTATTATCCAGGAACATATATTCCGAACATGGATTGGATGCATTGATACGGCCACCTTTGGGGCATGTATGCCATTCGTTGATGGTAGTATCATACTGCGTTCCGGGATCTGCACAACGCCATGCGGCATAAGAAATTTTCTCCCATACTTCGCGGGCAGGAATTTTACTCATCACACGTCCATCCGTTCTTGCTTTCAGTTCCCAATCAGCATCTTCTTCCAGAACTTTAAAAAATGAGTTAGGAATACGAACAGAATTATTTGAATTCTGCCCCGATACGGTTGCATAGGCTTCACCTTCATAACCATTGTCATAACCGGCAGCTACCAGTGCAGCAACTTTTTTCTCCTCGCCTACTTTCCAGTTAATAAATTCCATGATCTCCGGGTGATCAAGATCAAGACAAACCATTTTAGCTGCGCGACGGGTTGTGCCACCACTTTTGATAGCGCCTGCAGCACGATCACCTATTTTCAGAAAACTCATTAAACCGCTGGAAGTTCCGCCACCACTCAATTTTTCACCACCACCGCGTATATGAGAAAAGTTGGTGCCTACGCCAGAACCATATTTAAAAATACGGGCCTCACGTGTCCAGAGATCCATGATGCCACCTTCATTTACGAGGTCATCACTCACACTTAAAATAAAGCACGCATGCGGTTGCGGACGCTCATAGGCATTGGTTGATTTTTTTAATTTGCTGTCTTTCGGATCCACGTAGTAGTGCCCTTGTGGTTTTCCGGTAATACCGTAACTCTCGTGTAAACCGGTATTGAACCATTGTGGTGAATTAGGCACACAGGCCTGGTTGATGATGCTGTATACCAGTTCATCATAAAATACAACTGCGTCCTGCTCTGATGCAAAATAACCATACCGCTCACCCCATACACGCCAGCAGTTAGCCATACGATGTGCCACCTGCTTTACACTGGTTTCTCTGCCCACAGATCCATCAGGTTGTGGCACGCCGGCTTTACGAAAATATTTCTGCGCCAGAATATCGGTAGCGATCTGGCTCCACTGTTTCGGAACCTCTACGTTATTCATTTCAAATACTTTCTCCCCGTTCGGATTTTTGATTACGCTGTCGCGGTAATCATATTCAAACATATCGAAGGGGCTGATACCATCCTGGGTAAAACGGCGGCCGAATTGCAAGCCTTTGTTAGCGCGAGGGTTAGACATTTGTTGGTGCGGTTTAAGCGGTTATTTGTAAATCTCCACACACATTAACGAATTGTTAAGCGGTTGACGAAAATATCCTTACGTTTTGATAGTTCCGGAATCGAAATATTAACAGGTTGTGGATAAGGAATGTACATTGTTTCGTACCTCAAATCCCCATTGCATTTGCGGCAATATGCACACATGTAGAAAATATTTTTTAGGCCAGACCGTTGCGGGATGAGTTATTTTACGTAAATGAGATAGGAGCCAAAAAAGTGGGAATCTTACAAAAAATAGGCAGGTGTATGAAGGAATCAAATTATAAATAATGCCCTATCTTTCAGGTTTGCAGGGAACAGTATATCTGTTAAGCATTGCATACAACCATTTTTTTCGCATTTTTGCAGCAGAATTTATCCATTTTTTGAATGAAGCAGGTTTTATATCATCAATTTATTGAGAAGAAAAAAGCAGGCAAAAAATCTTTTGCTGTCCTGATCGATCCGGATAAGGTTGATAATGAAAAAATTGACCAACTGCTGATGCTGGCCGCGGATGCAAAAGTGGATTATTTTTTTGTGGGTGGCAGCCTCGTAATATCCAGTCACCTTGATGAATGTATACAGCAGATCAAATCTGCTTCAGATATACCTGTCATTTTATTTCCGGGTTCTCCTTCACAGGTAAGTAAATATGCGGATGCCTTGTTGTACTTATCACTCATTTCAGGCCGTAATCCAGAGCTGCTTATTGGCCAGCATGTAATCAGTGCCCCTTTCGTAAAAAAAAGCGGGCTGGAAATTATGCCAACAGGTTATATGGTAATTGATGGTGGCGCACCCACTACCGTATCTTATATTTCGAATGCAACGCCCATTCCAGCCGATAAAAACGAGATTGCCATGTGCACCGCCATGGCCGGTGAAATGCTGGGCATGAAGCTTATTTACATGGATGCAGGCAGCGGTGCTAAAAGACCTATTACAGAATTAATGATCGAAAAAGTGGCCCGCCATATTGAAGCCCCTTTGATTATTGGTGGTGGTATCACCGAACCCGAAAAAGCTTACCGTAACTGCAAGGCAGGAGCTGATGTAATCGTGGTAGGAAATGCCATTGAAAAAGATGTATCCCTTATTAAAGAGATTAGCACTGCAGTGCATAGTGTGGCTGTGAAAGCGTGAAGGAACGGAGAATAAAAATCAAAAGTCAAAATTGA
Organism: Chitinophagales bacterium; assembly: GCA_038222655.1. Taxonomy (GTDB): domain Bacteria; phylum Bacteroidota; class Bacteroidia; order Chitinophagales; family Chitinophagaceae; genus Sediminibacterium. Next base: position 12,764 of record JBBRHM010000066.1, read on the forward strand.
AAAGTCAAAAAAGAAGCAGTTGTTCTTTGTTTTAACTTTTCAATTTTGACTTTTGATTTTCCGCCATTACCGCAATCCCGCAACATCCACCCTCGACGGTGTTTCTTTCCCGCTCACAATTCCTTTGGAACTTAAAGCGATGGCTTTGATGATTCGGGCCATATTTTCTATATCCAGCGTTCCTATCTCATCACTGGCTTTGTGATAATTGGGTTCACTGTCCATTTTAGAGGTCGAAATAGTATGTGCAGGCACCCCCAGCCTGGCAAGGGTAGCATTATCGGAGCGATAAAAAAGATTTTGCGATGTATATGGATCGGGATAAAAAGTAAAGCCTGATCCTTTAAGATTGCCCTGTAATATTTTACCCATATCTGTTTTTTCATATCCTGTTATATAAGCAGAATTTGTACCCCACTTACTTTCCGTACCAATCATCTCAATGTTAAACATGGCTTTCACATCGGCGGGATTGAACTGCTTTGAGAAATACTGTGCACCGAATCCACCCATCTCTTCTGCGGTGAAAGCTGCAAACACCAGCGTACGCTCATTGTTATTAAGTGCCTTAAAATATTTTGCCAGCATAATCATGGCTGTGGTGCCCGCTGCATCATCATTGGCGCCGTTATAGATTGAATCATTGTTAACCATATTTCTGGAATTGATTCCGAGATGGTCATAATGACCTGAGAAGATTACATACTCATTCTTTCTGCTTTTACCAGGTAATATGCCCAATACATTTTGTAGTTTTTGTTCCGTGATAATATGTTTCGCATCAACAGTATACGTTTGGGGATCCAGTGCAGTTAGAACGAAGATGACTGTTTTATCTGTCTGAAATATAGCCGATCGCGGTTGTAACCTTCCGAAGCTGGCTGCGAATGAACTATCAACCAATACAAGGTAATTTTTATTGGCACCCATATATTTCCTGGCTTCCGTGAAAAGAGTAGCGCCTTTGGGAATTCTTACTTTTTCAAACCCGGATCGTTCGCTGATATGCAAGTCGGGCTGGCTGGTAAGTACACTTACATTTTTTGCATCAATAGCCATACCCTCCATTTTTACGGAAATGCTCACCGGGCTTGTCTTTACCATAACGAATGGCTGCAGGTAACTGCCATTGTTCATCCAGGTTTGCAATCCGGTTTTTTTAAATTCATCTGCTATAAAAGCGGCGGCTTTGTCATTGCCCGGTGTAAAGGTTGCGCGACCCTGCATATCATCAGCAGCTAATACTTTTTCTATACGTTCTACTTCTTTGGCGTTGATGATTTTATTAATCTGCTGACTAAAAGAAAAGGTTGTTAGTAACATCCCTAACAACAGGAGATTTACTTTTTTCATGAATGTATTTTTAAGTTAGAGGGATGGTAGTAACCATTACAGTGAATAGAGGAATAACAGGTATTAAGATAGTAACGTAGAATGGTTACAGTGCCTGTGGTAAATGTTCGGGCGCAGTAACCTTCAGGCCACTGTAGCTGATCGTTAGAGACTCATCATTTCTTTAAACTTAACGGTTTGCCTGCGGCTTACTTCCACTTTTTCACCACCTTTCAAATCTACCAGCAAACCTCCGTTAAAATAAGGTTCAATTTTTTCTATCCAGCGCAGATTGATAATATGTTTACGGTTTGCACGGAAAAACATTCTGTCATCCAGTCTTTCTTCCAAAGCATTCAGTGATTTAAGTATAAGCGGCTTATGTGTTCCGAAGAATACTTTTGCATAATTACCCACGCTTTCAAACAATCGGATCTCACCCAGTTTTACAAACCAGCAACGTTCTCCGTCTTTTACAAATACCTGGTCGTATTCTGTAAGCGGGCCGCGGTTCATACCGTTAATACCTATATTTTCTTTGAAGATCTCGGCCTGTAATTTCTGTATGGCATCTGCCAGGCGTTTGGGTTCAATAGGTTTTAAAAGATAATCAAGTGCATTTACTTCAAACGCCTTGATAGCATATTCGTCATAGGCTGTTGTAAAAATTACTTTAGGTGCTTTTTCCACTTCGGCCAGCAGGTCAAATCCTGTTTTGCCCGGCATTTGTATATCCAGAAAAATGAGGTCAGGGTTAAGGGTCTCAATTTTTTCAATACCATCATCCACATTAGCGGCCTCCTCTATTACTTCAATATCAGAATGATCCTGCAACAGTTTTTTTAACTCATTGCGGGCTAGACGTTCATCATCAATAATAATTGCTTTTATTGCCATACCGGGAGTTTATAAATCACGAATTTATGAATACAATATCAAGAAAGCGAAACCTGTACCGGCATTTTTACGATTGCCTCCACCATATCATTATCGGTATCTCTGATCTCGAAAGTTGCTTTACCGCCATACAATATTTTTAACCGGTTTCGCGTGCTGCTGATACCAAAACCATCACCGTTACCGATACTGCCATTAAGGTGGCCGGTATTCTGCACAATGAGTTCATGGTGATCATCTTTGTAATCCGAAACCACCCTTACAAGACCACCTTCTTTTTGTTTACTGATACCGTGCTTAATGGCATTCTCTACCAGGGTCTGTAACATCATAGGCGGTACGGGCTGATCAAGTGTATCTTCATCAATATCATATTCTATCTGCAAGCGGTCCTCGAAACGGATATGTTCCAGGGCAAGATAATCTTTTACAATATTCAGTTCCCGCTCAAACGGAACCGTTTCAAGCTTTTCGGCCTGCATACTGCTTCGGAGAATATTACTTAATTCGGTGATAGCCGTTCTTGCCCTTTCTGGATTCTCATCAACCAGGGCGCGGATGCTGTTAAGGGCATTGAAAATAAAATGCGGGTTAATATGCGATTTGATGGTCTTAAGTTCCAGTTCTTTAACCAGGCTTTCCAGCTTTACTTTTTGTATTTCACTGGTTGTACCCAGTTCCACAAAATGCCAGAGATAATAGATAGATACCCATACCAGTACCAGCGGGGAATCTAATATCAGGTTAGCAAGAAATCTTTTTTCTACCGATACTTTAATCTTGGGATCATACATTTTCAACCATTCCACAATGGCACTGTTGGCAAGGTTATAGAGTACCACAATACCCAATACCGTAACCGTTAATAGCCACCATTTTTGTGTTTGTATGGGAGGCCTTAGCTCCAGCTTAACAATCAATTCTCTCAAAAAATGGGTGAAGATTAGTCCGAAAAGTATGGTAATGGCAATTCGGGGATAGAGGATATGGTTGGTTTTATTTTCGAATATATAGGCGAAAAAAACCATGGTAAGGCCATATAATAACCAGCCGCCGAGCTGGCACCACCAGTATAATGAAGATTTACTTCTCATGTTGAAACAAATATAGAAGGAAAGGCCCCACGATGGACTGCTAAATTTGACTAAAGGCAAAATCAGCCTCTGTCTGGCATAAATTGGGGTTTAAAACCGGCCGAACCTTTTATTTATCCGTATGTTCTATAGCTGTGTAAGTTTGTAGCTTGCCGGCAAAAGCTTAATTTTGTATCTTAAATCCCATCTGAATGCAGATCATCGCAGGTCCTTTATTACAATCCATCAATGAACCGGATGACCTTAAAAAACTCAGTCGCGAACAATTACACCAGGTTTGTGATGAACTCCGTCAATATATAGTTGACGTAGTAAGCGTGCATGGAGGACATTTTGCGGCCAGTCTTGGTGTGGTCGAATTAACCGTAGCCTTGCATTATGTATACAATACCCCCTATGATCAGTTGGTATGGGATGTGGGCCATCAGGCCTATGGCCATAAAATACTTACAGGGCGCAGAGATAATTTTAGCACCAACCGCAAATACAATGGCCTGAGCGGTTTCCCGAAAAGAACAGAAAGCAAATTTGATACGTTTGGCGTGGGCCATTCATCCACCTCTATTTCTGCAGCTTTGGGTATGGCCATGGCTGCAAAATATAAAGGCGAGAACCGGAAATCTGTAGCAGTAATCGGCGATGGTTCTATGACGGCAGGTATGGCTTTTGAAGCAATGAACCATGCTGGCGTGGCCGACAGTGATGTACTGATCATTCTGAATGATAACTGCATGAGCATTGACCCCAATGTAGGGGCATTGAAAGAATACCTTACAGATATAAGCACGTCCCCCACGTATAATAAAGTGCGGGACGAGATATGGAACCTGATGGGCAAACTGCCGGTAGGCCGTAAATTTACCAGGGATATGGCCAGCAAACTGGAAGCCAGCGTTAAAGGTGTTGTTACCAAAAGCAGTAATCTTTTTGAAGCTTTACAGCTCCGTTATTTCGGACCTATTGATGGACACAACATCACCAAGCTGGTAGACACCTTAAAAGACCTTAAAGAAATTCCCGGCCCTAAACTGCTGCATATTGTAACCGTAAAAGGAAAAGGATATTCACTCGCGGAAAAAGATCAAACCAAATGGCATGCGCCCGGACTATTTGATAAAGTAACGGGTGAGATTTATAAGAAAAAAATAGAAGCGCCCCAACCACCCAAATACCAGGATGTATTTGGCCACACCATCATAGAACTGGCAGAAAAAAATGATGCCATCATAGGCATAACGCCGGCTATGCCCAGCGGCTCTTCTCTGAAATTTATGATGGAGAAAATGCCTAACCGTGCTTTTGATGTAGGCATTTGCGAACAACATGCTGTTACGGTTAGCGCCGGTATGGCTACACAGGGTATGCGCGTGTTCTGCAATATTTATTCTTCTTTCATGCAAAGGGCCTACGACCAGGTGGTGCATGATGTGGCCATACAAAAACTGCCGGTTGTATTTTGCCTGGACCGTGCAGGACTGGTGGGAGAAGACGGACCTACGCATCATGGATGTTATGATATTCCCTATATGCGCTGCATTCCCAATTTAATTGTAAGTGCACCGATGAATGAGCAGGAACTACGGAACCTGATGTACACGGCACAATTAGACAGCAATCAAAGTCCATTCGTGATCCGTTACCCGCGTGGCGAAGGTGTAATGCCCGAATGGAGAACGCCTTTTGAGGAACTGACGGTTGGTAAGGGAAGAAAATTAAAAGATGGGGAAGAAATAGCCATACTGAGTTTCGGACATCCCGGAAATTTTGCACAGGCGGCTATCCGCGAATTGCGAACGCAGGGTATTAATCCCGCTCATTATGATCTTCGTTTTGTAAAGCCGATTGATGAGCACCTTTTGCATGAAGTGTTCAAAAAATATGACAAAATTGTAACGGTAGAAGATGGAACAGTGGTAGGTGGTTTTGGTTCTGCCATATTAGAATTCATGAACCTGCATCATTATCATGCGGACATAAAAATATTAGGTATCCCCGACAGACTCGTTGAACATGGCACTCCCAAAGAACTACATAGAGAATGTGCGTATGATGCCCAAGGCATTGCGGATGCAGTGAGGGAACTGATGAAAAACAAAGTAACGGCCACAACAGCCATTGCAGGATAAATTTTTTACTGTCAGATATAAAAAAAGGATCCCGTCGGGATCCTTTTTTTATGTAGACGTATTTATTTACTCATGGGGACTTACAATTTCATTACTTGCCTCATCCACCAATCCTTCTGCTTTCAAATCTTCATCACGGTTATCGTTCCATTCTACAATA
>JBBRHM010000067.1:0-18083 GCA_038222655.1 Chitinophagales bacterium
CTTGTTAACAGGCTTCCACTTCCGTTAAGTAGTATGGGTTGATTACTTAATGCGGCAATAGGCGTAAACATTCTAATACCCAATCCGCTTTCGCCACAATTGACTTCTCTATTTTTTGGGTGAATGCCTTCAGACGTTATGGTAAGATCACCATTTTCGGCGTAGGCTGTAACGGCACCGAGTTTCTGGATAACATCAATCGCTGCAAGATCATCATTACTCTTACCGGGATTGATCAACGTTGTTTTCCCGTTGGTAAGTAATGCTGCTGCACACGCCCTTTGCATACTGCTTTTACTGGCGGCAGCAGTAATGGTTCCTGTTAGTTGAGAGGGCTGTATAGTAACGATCATATCTTAATAACAAGTAAACAAGAAAAAAATGAACGATAAATTTTTTATAGAATTAGTGATGTAACCCGCACAATCCGTGATTAGAATTTTTTGAAAATGTCCTGAACCTGCACCAGCAGCAAGGGTTGTATTACGCCTTTACCAATTTTTTCGAGCAGGATATAATTGATGCTGATATTGTCTTTCTTCTTATCCTTCAATAATATCTTAAATGCTTTTTTAACATCAAACTCCGCAAAAGTGGGCAGCCCATATTTCTTAAGGAGGGCAATCACTTCCATTGGCTGTGAAAAATTTTTAAGCTGCTGCGACATTATAGAAGCATACGTCATGCCGATACTGATGGCCTGGCCATGGCTTAATTCATACATGTTTTCGATAGCATGACCGAGTGTATGTCCGAAGTTCAGCAGCTTTCTTTCCCCCTGTTCAAATTCATCATTCACTACCACTTTGGTTTTCAGCAATACATTTTTTTCAACCAGGAGTGCTAACAGTGAGGCATCTTTCTGAAAACTTCGGAGTGTATGCTGTTGCAGTAAGGAAAACATAGCCGCATCTTTAATACAGGCATGTTTAATAATCTCTGCAAAACCGTTCTGCCATTCAGTTTTTGGAAGGGTGCGTAAGAAAGAATAATCGAATAACAAAAACCGCGGTTGACGGATCAATCCCACCATATTCTTATACATACCAACATCAATACCATTCTTACCCCCTATCGAAGCATCTACCATGGCGAGCAATGAAGTGGGTACAAACCCAAAAGCTATACCACGCATATAAATACCGGCTACATAACCCGTAATATCTGTTACCACACCGCCGCCAACCCCAATCAGTATAGTATTACGGTCGGCGCCGAGTGCCAGTAACTGATCAATCAATACATCTACTGTTGGTTGTATCTTGTATTTTTCGCCCGGTTTTAAGATAAGCGTATTCCAGCCCTTAAATTTTTTCTTATGCGATGCAAATACATGTTCATCCGTAATGATAACTGCTTTTTCTTTGGAGACTAATTTTTCCAGGTAAGAGAAATCAGCATCGAAATGGTACGATACAACGGAATTGGAGAATTGAAATTTTTTATGTTTCATGTAGTGATAAATATTACCCACCCACTTGCCCTCCGGCAGGGGATTTAACTATTCATGATCTTATTCTGGTGATTGATACTTTCCATGTGAACAGCATCAAAATACTTTGTTACAAATTCTTTACTCAATCCCAGTTTATCACCTTTGGCAAAAGCCCTTTCCAGAATGGCGTTCCAACGATTGGTTTGCAGGATAGTGATATTATTTTCTTTTTTATACTCTCCTATTTTGTCAGCTACTTTCATGCGCTGACCAAGTAATTGCAGTAACTCATCATCCAGCTGATTAATCTGAGAACGCATTTTTTCCATGGCAATATGGAGCTCTTCCGAATTGATGTCTTCTTTGCGCCAGATGATGGAACCTATCAACTCACCCAAACGTTCTGGTGTAATCTGTTGTTTGGCATCGCTCCATGCGTTATCCGGATCGATATGACTTTCGATAATCAACCCATCAAAATCAAGGTCAATTGCTTTCTGGGCCACGTCTAATAAAATGTCTCTACGACCACAGATATGTGAAGGATCATTGATGAGGAGCATACCCGGATTACGGCGTTTCATTTCAATAGCCAGGTGCCACATGGGGGCATTTCTGTACTCAGTATTTCCATAAGAACTAAAGCCACGATGTATGAGACCAATATTTTTAATACCGGCTTTTGCCACTCTTTCAACAGCACCAATCCATAATTCAAGATCAGGGTTGATTGGATTTTTGATTAATACAGGAACATCCGCACCTTTCAAAGCATCTGCTACTTCCTGCACGCTAAAAGGATTAACGGTTGTTCTTGCACCGATCCACAGAACATCTACCCCAAAATGCAATGCATCTTCTACCTGTTTTCCGGTGGCTACTTCAATGGCTACCGGTAGGCCCGATGCTTTTTTAGCCTGTTCGAGCCATGGTAATCCTTTGGTACCAATCCCTTCAAAACTACCGGGGCGGGTACGTGGCTTCCAGATGCCGGCACGCAGCATATCTACTTTGCCTGTAGCGGCTAACCGCACAGCAGTTTGTACAACCTGCTCTTCCGTCTCTGCACTGCAAGGGCCGGAAATAATCAGTGGACGTTTGTTCAGCAATGCTTCCACCGCTGTTATTTGTTCTGTTGCTTGCTCCATTTGAAACAGTTGATTTATTTTTTATAGTTTACAGGTTTAGTGATTTACTAAGTTATAAGTGGTATCGAAATATTGCTTACCCGGTAAACCAAAAATCATGCTTATGCTTCGCCTCTGCGTGGCCTTCTTGCCGGGCCACCACTATCGGCATCGTTCATGCGAATTCTTCTTCCTTTATAATTTTTTCCATCTAATGAACGAATCATTTGCTGGGCGGCCCCGGTATCAATCTCTATCCAGCTTGTCATATCTTTCATATCAATCTTACCCAATACTTCTTTTTTCAGATCGCTCATGTCTAAAATGAACTGAAGAAAACTGGCTTTGAAAAAACCATCCTTGGTTCCCAGATTTACAAACAGACGACTGTATCCACCGCTGCGAGTATATTCTTTGCGGCTGTCACCACGACCTTCGCCACGCTCCTCTCTTCTCCTGCCCATATCCCTGTCACTTCCCCTGTCGCCGGCTTCTTTCCTGCTGCGTTCTCTGAGGTTCAAGTCCTCAGAATTTTCATAATATTTCAGGAAGCGGTCAAACTCCATAGCTGCCACACGTTTCAGTACATCTTCTTTAGTTACCTCAGCAAATTTTTCTGCAAGCATGGGTACATAGGTTTCGTAATCGCCATGACTGATATCAGCAGATAATAATTTATCCATGAAATGAAAGAACTGCTTGCGGCATACATCTTTACCACTGGGTATATCCAGTTTATGAAACTGAGAATTATTGATTCTTTCAATCTGTTTAAATTTGTACATCTCTTTTGAGTGAACAATAGAGATACAGATTCCCTGTAATCCTGCGCGGCCGGTACGTCCACTTCGGTGTGTGTAAATTTCCACATCATCAGGTAATTCATAATTGATAACGTGGGTGATTCCCTGCACATCAATACCCCTTGCTGCAACATCTGTGGCAATGAGTAACTGCAGGCTCTTATCACGGAACTGGCCCATTACTTTATCACGTTGTTGTTGCGTAAGATCACCATGCAGTGCATCTATATCATACCCTTCCCTGGTTAAACGTTCAGAAATTTCCTGTGCATCTAATTTGGTACGGGTAAAAATGATACCATAAATACCGGGGTTAAAATCAATGATCCGCTTCAGGGTTTCATAGCGATGCTGCGCTGTTGTAACATAGTATTGGTGATCGATGCTTTTATTAGCCGTATTCACTTTACCTACAATCACTTCTTTGGGATCCTTCATGTACTTTTTGCTCACCTTACGTATTTCAGTAGGCATAGTGGCACTGAATAACCAGGTACTTTCTCTTTTTGGGGTATTCTTAAGAATGAATTCAATATCATCCTGAAAACCCATATTCAGCATTTCGTCTGCTTCATCAAGCACCACATATTTGATCTGTTCGAGGTTGATTGCTTTTCTTTCAATCAGGTCGATCAATCTTCCCGGCGTAGCTACTACTATCTGAACACCTCTTTTCAGGTCGCGGATCTGTAAACCGATAGAGGCTCCCCCATATACAGCCACTACTGAAATACCCGGTAAGTATTTTTTAAACAGTTCAATCTCTTTTACAATCTGCATACACAGTTCCCTGGTAGGACAAACCACCAGTGCCTGCGGATACTTTGCTGCTGCATCAATAATGTGCAGGAGTGGTAAACCAAATGCTGCCGTTTTTCCTGTTCCCGTTTGCGCCAATCCAATAAAATCCTGGGTGCCGCTAAGCAAAATAGGTATTGCCTGTTCCTGTATGGGAGTAGGGGTCACATACCCCAGTTCATCCGTTGCCTGAATTAATCTGGCATCAATTCCCAACCCTTCAAATGTCGTCATGTATTAAAAAATTTGCCGCAAAGGTACTTTTTATATGGTTCTTTGCGTGTTTTTTGTTTACAACCCAACAGTAGCAAGGGATTCAGCCCCTGTTACGCCTGCCTGTCGGCAGACAGATCGCACACTTTTGCTTTTTGTCCTATATTCAGTTAATGTGCATGGGCAATGGTAAATTTTAAATAAAAACTTGCACGTGGCTTTCAATTAACCATTCACTATTGCCTATTCACGCTAACTATTTCAAAATCCGCTTAATTCCATTGGCATGTTCAATCAACTCCTGCAGATATGCATAATTCTCTTTCTCCAGGCTGGATTTGAACTTGCGCAATTGTGCAATATGTTCATTGAGCACATCCAGTATATTTTCTTTGTTCTGCATAAAAATGGGTACCCACATGGCGGGGTTGCTTTTTGCTAAACGTACGGTACTTTCAAAACCCCCACTGGCCAGTTCAAAAATGGCATCTTCTTCGCGTTCTTTTTCCAGCACCGTGTTGGCGAGTGCAAAAGAAGTGATGTGTGAAATATGACTCACATAAGCAACATGCACATCATGGTCTTTTGCATTCATATAAATGAGGTGCATTCCAAGTGTTTTGTATACAAGTTCCACTAACGCCAAAGCATCAGCATCATTTTCTTCTTTGTTACAGATAACAGTTGCTTTATCAAGGAAGGCATCTTTCACTGCCGCTTCCGGGCCACTGTATTCGGTTCCCCACATCGGGTGTGTTGCCACAAACCTTTTACGTTTTGGATGTTGCGCAATAACCGCAAGCAGCCCTTCTTTGGTTGACCCCACATCCATCAATACCTGCTCCTCAACCAAATCCAGTATGCGTGGGAGTAGCTGTTCTGCTACATTAACCGGTACAGCGAGAATGACCAGATCAGCTATGGCAATGGCGTCTTCCAATGCTAATATTTCATCTACCAATTGCAATTCCATTGCTTTCTCCCGGTGCAGCGGATTTGCATCCACACCAATTACCCTACCGGCAAAACCCTTCTCCTTCAAGGCCAATGCCATTGAACCGCCGATGAGACCGATGCCTATTATGGTTACTGTCATTTTAATTAATTAATTAATCATTGGTAGTTAGTAATAACATTTTCAAATTTGCTTTCTATGTGAGCATTGGTCATTACAATTGTTTATTACTAATTCTCTTTATCGCTTCTTCAAACTTTTCCACGCTTCCGCATAAGCTTACTCTTATGTAACCATCACCTGCAGTTCCAAAAATACCGCCTGGAGTAATAAATACATTGGCATTATATAACACCTCATCACTCAGCGCATAACCATCTTTATATTTTGGAGGAATCTTTGCCCATACAAACATGCCCACCTGCGACTTTGAAAAATCGCAATTAAGTAAATGAAGTAACTGGAAAACCTTTTCTCTCCGCTCAGCATATATTTTGTTTATTTCATCATACCATTCCCTGCCAAGTCCTAAAGCCTTTGCTGCAGCCAGTTGTACGGGAAGAAACATACCGCTGTCCATATTACTTTTAAAGCGCAGGATTTCATTGATTCTTTCTTTATCGCCGCATAACATGCCCACACGCCAGCCGGCCATATTCTGGCTCTTGCTTAATGAGTTTAATTCTATCACTACTTCTTTTGCACCCTGCACCTGCAAGAGGCTCATGGGTGTTTCATTCAAAATAAAACTGTAGGGATTATCATGACAAATAAGGATATTATGTTTCTTACCGAATGCAACAATTTTTTCGAAAAGTTGCATTGTTGGTAATTGTCCTGTTGGCATATGCGGATAATTGACCCATAATAATTTTACTTTACGCAAATCTGTTTTTTCCAGTGCCTCAAAATCGGGCTGCCAGTTATTAGCCTCTGTAAGATGATAAGGGACCGCTTTCCCGCCTGCTAATGTAACAGCGCTGCTATACGTTGGATAGCCGGGATTGGGTATCAATGCCTCATCACCTTCATTAAGATAGGTCATACAAATATGCATGATGCCTTCTTTACTGCCGATCAGCGGTAATATTTCTGTTTCAGGATCAAGGCTAACCCGATACCATTGGGCATACCAGCTGGCAATTGCTTTTCGCAATATGAGAGATCCTTTATAACTCTGGTAAGCATGCACATTGGGCCGGGCAGCTTCTTCCTGCAATACTTTTATGACAGCAGGATGCGGCGGGAGATCAGGACTGCCAATACCGAGGTTTATGATATTTTTTCCCTGTTGATTCAGTTGCTCTATTTCTCTTAGCTTCTGTGAAAAATAGTATTCACCGATACCTTCCAGTCTTTGAGATGTGCTTACCATAATTTATCCTTTTACAACTTTTCCTTTTTTATAAATACCAAACATGCGGACATTGTTGGTTAATGATTCTAAGCTGGAGAGTACCTCATCCAGTTGTTTACGGGTATCAAATTCCATATCCGCATAAAACCCGTATTTAAAATTGCTTCCGGGTATGGGCATACTTTGCAGTTTACTGAGGTTGATACCGCCTTCGGCAATATTTGTCAATACTTTTGCCAGTATGCCTTTTGAATGATTGGTCTGAAAATACAAGGAGGCTTTGTTGGCATTTATTACCTCTTCAGCTTCCGCCTCTCTTTGTAATACTAGAAAACGGGTTACATTATTTTTAAGTGTATGAATATCCGGTGTGAGAACTTCCAGTCCGTATAATTCTGCAGCCAGCCTGCTTGCAATAGCAGCTGCATGCTTACTGTGATGCTGGTGAATATGTTTGGCACTTAAAGCTGTGTCTTCTGTTTCTACCAGTTTCCAGTGATTCTTTTCGAGGTAGTCCATGCATTGCAGGATAGCCATAGGATGGCTATGTACTTCTTTAATATCCTTTAGGTTTACACCGGGATTAACCAGAAGATTCTGGCTGATAGATAGATACACTTCGCCTACTACTTTGAGATTAGTTTTCTGCAATAGATTATAATTGGGGAGGATGGATCCGGCAATCGAATTCTCAATAGCCATGATACCGCCGGCAGAGGCTTTTTTATCTGAAGTGATTTTAATAAGCTGGCGGAAAGTATCGCAGGGAATTACGTCTACTCCTTTACCAAAAAAATATCGCGCGGCTACCTGGTGAAAACTTCCTTCATAACCCTGGATACAAATACCCGCCGGCACCGTAATGGAGGAGTTAAGAGGGGGCTTATTATTTTTAGCAGTATTCATTTTCTATGCTTTCTTTTTCATTTAACCTTCAGGGATGGGTAAAAAAAATCCCGGCCTTTTGGGCCGGGATCGTATCTTAATTTGTTTTCGCTTTTATGCTTTGGCAAATACTACCCGGCTTCTTTTTTCAAAGAAGTAATAAAAGAAAAAATAAAAAGTATTTGCGATGATTGTCTTCATTTCATTTCAAATATAGTCATTGATAGTATGCAAACTCATTTTTTAAAAATATATTTAGCTAACGATCCTTAGTTTATTAAAGAGTTGGTAAGCTAAAGCGGCCTCATTGAGGTATACTTGAGATTAACTCAAGAATAAAAAATACAGCTGGGTATTTGTAATGTCAGGGATATTTTTTCTCAGGTTTTTTTAGTACCAGGACAAAAAAAAAGCCCCTCCGTGGAAACGGAGCGGCCTCTAACGATTGCTTGCCATATGAAAAGAGTTTTTGCTACCAACCTGCCGGCAAGCGGGCGCTACACTTCAAAACACAGTAGCCTTTTAAAATTACATTTTCGTTTTTCCTTTAACAGAATCCTTCATTGCTTTAGCAGAAGAATCAATCATTTTTTTGGTAGAATCAGCGTTAGCATTTACTGAATCTTTCATAGCAGATTTAGCAGAATCGATAGCGCCAACAGTTGAATCTTTTTTAGCATCGGTAGAAGTACCACTGTTACAAGCGGTCATTAAAGCAGCTACGGCTAAGATTGCGAATACTTTTTTCATGTTTTGAAGCTTTTTTTGAGTGAGTGAATTTGAAGGTTAATACCTGCCGGTGCTAAAAGGTAACCCGGCCACTGATATATTTTTATAAAATTAATTTTAGGACTATTTTGGGTTACTTTTATCCCCCCTTTCGTATTAAAAGCAAGATAGTGAAAGCCGATACCACAGAACAAGCATTATTAAAAGGACTGGCTACCAATGATTCAAAGGCCATCGAGACCATTTATAAGGACAATTTTACGATGGTGCAGTCTTTCATTTTGCACAATAACGGCTCTTATGATGATGCCAGGGATATTTTCCAGGAAGCGGTGATCGCGCTATATGAAAAAGCACAAAGCGATTCATTTGTCTTAACCTGTCAAATTAAAACCTATGTATATTCCATATGCAGGCGTCTATGGCTTAAACGGCTACAACAGCTGGGGCGCTATTCAAACCAGGTTGACAGCCTTGAAGAGACAATACCGGTGGAAGAAGATCTTGACATTCATGAAAAACGAAATGCCGAGTTTGCGATAATGGACAGGGCCATGAGCAGTTTGGGAGAACCCTGTAAGAGTTTACTGGAAGGATACTACCTGAAGAAAATGGGTATGCAGGAGTTGGCCGTCGAATTTGGCTACACCAACGCCGATAATGCCAAAAACCAGAAATACAAATGTTTGATGCGCCTGAAGAAATTGTTCTTCTCGCAATATAATATCGGAGATTAAGCCATGGATGACATTTTATTATTAGAAGCGATTGAAAGATACCTCAGCGGCGATATGAATGCTTCTGAGCGTGCTTATTTTGAAACGCTTCGCAAGAATACACCGGAAATAGACCAGATGGTGGTGGAACATAACATGTTTCTTCAACAAATGGATATCTATTCTGTACACCGCAACCTGAAGCATAGTATGCAGCTAACACATGCCAGGTTACTGGAGCGTGGCGACCTGAATGAGGGTGGCGAACTTACTCCTAAAGGGAAAGTAGTACAACTTTGGAAAAGATATAAGCGTGTTACCGCCATTGCTGCCTCAGTGGGTGGTGTGATTGCTCTTATTATCAGCGGACTTACCCTTTATTTTTCTCCTGTGGCAAGTAACAGCCAGGTACAACAACTGAGCAAGGATATTGAAGTAATCAAACGCAACCAGCAATACCAGGGAACACTGATCAATGAAGTAAAAAGCAAGATCCCTGAAAATGCCAAACTGATTAGTGGCGGTTCCGGTTTCCTGATTGATACCAAAGGATACATCCTTACCAATGCCCACGTGCTAAAAGGATCAGGTGCCGTAGTGGTAAACAGCAAGGGACAGGAATTCAATGCCACCATTGCTAATATAGACATGGAAAAAGACCTGGCCATTTTAAAAATAAATGACAGTGATTACGAACCTTTGAGAGCCATTCCCTACAGTATACGCAGAGCAAATACAGAAATGGGTGAGCAGATATTTACCTTAGGTTATCCGCGTAATGATATTGTATATGGTGAAGGATATCTTAGTGCCCGCACTGGCTACAACAGTGATTCATTAACTTACCAGGTACAGATCAGCGCTAACCCCGGCAACTCCGGCGGCCCGGTTTTTAATAACAATGGCGAAGTAATCGGTATATTAAGTACGCGGCAGGCACAGGTAGAAGGTGTTGCTTTTGCTGTGAAGTCAAAAAATATTTTCCGTATGGTTGATGAACTGAAGAAGAGCGATACCAGCATGGAAAAAATAAGACTACCCGTGCACTCTTCTTTGAAGGGCCTGGAAAGAAAACAGCAGATATCCAAACTGGAAGAATGTGTTTTCTATGTGAAAGCATTTAATAAATAAAATACAATCAGTATTTGTAAACATAGTTAACCCTGCTCATTGAGCAGGGTTCTTTTTTTTGGCTGATAAATACGATTGATAATAGATATGGCCGGAAAAATTAGCATAAAAACAAACCGTGCGGCCCATGAAGCAGGACGCCATTCCAGAAAGCACAGTAAGGCGCCGGAAAGAAATATGACAGCGATGGATAAACTTCTTACCCTGGCCATTTTTGCGATCACAGGATCATTGGCAATAAAAGAAAGATTTCGCTTTGGGTTGGTGATATATACCCACAAAAAATAAATAGATATACCGATCATGAACATGTTGAATGAATAGAACGTCCATACACTGTCCATACTTCCATAGTGTGCATTCATAGCACTGCAAAATGGCACAAGTATTATCCAGAAAAGCATATGAAGGTTCAACCAAAGCAAACCGCTATCATAATTGTTTACATAGCCGAATAAACGGTGATGCGTGGTCCAGAACTGGCCAATTACCGCAAAGCTTAATAAGAGACCGAAAAAATCCCCTCCTTTTTCTCTTAGTATTTTTCCCATCCCATCACTGGAATGAAGCTCTGGTACTTTAATCTCAATTACCAGTAAAGTAATGGCAATGGCAAAAACCGCATCACTAAAAAGGATCATTCTCTCTAACTGGAACTGCTTTCGATTTTCAAAAAGATCATGGTGTTGTTGCGACATACCGCTTTAGTTTTGGCTATTTGAAAATATGCATAAAAAAGAAATGAGTGCTATCCAACGGCCAAAATTTTAATTGGGTCCTTTCCCCTTTCACAAACAATCCAAACCAGTATTACTAAATTATAAAGAGTAGGATTATATAAAGGCGTACCTTATCTTTCTAAATATATTTTGGGCAGCTACCTGTATACATGTAATACCTTAAGAAAAACTTTATAAGTTTTTTAAAAAAACAGCCTTTTTACCTATATTTTTTCTAACTTTTAATTTTATAAAGTTTCTCTATATTTTCTAACTGTTTTTTAACCTTAATCCAAAACTTAGCTTGCCATGAAAAAGGAATTGTACTTTACTAAAGTAGGAATGATGCTTGCATTGCTACTTAGCCTTGGCTGGACGGCCATCGCACAGGACCGGCAAATTTCCGGAACTGTGTCAGATGCCAAAGGACAGGGCATTCAGGGTGTTTCGGTTTCCGTTATGGGAACGAGCATCAGAACCATCTCAGATGTTAGCGGAAAATTCGCAATTACCGTAAAGAAACCTGGAGATGAAATTTTATTTGCCAACGTGGGTTTTATTTCAAAACGCGTGGCACCTGGTGCAAAAACAACACTTTCCGTAACGCTTGTAGAAGATGATAGTCAGGCAAGCGAAGTGATTGTAACCGGCTACACAGCACAAAGAAAAAGGGATATTACCGGCGCTGTAACCGTTATCAATGCTAAAACCCTTACTTCTTTGCCTGCGGCTTCTTTAACGCAAATGCTGCAGGGACGCGCAGCCGGCGTAAATGTAGGTAATGACAATTCACCCGGTGGTGGTACTATGGTACGCATACGCGGATTCGGTACCATTAACAACAACAGTCCATTATTTATTATTGATGGTGTTCCCACCCAGGGAACATTAAACCAGATCAACCCTAATGATATTGAAAGCATGCAGGTATTGAAAGATGCTTCTGCTGCTTCCATTTATGGTGCAAGGGCAGCAAATGGTGTGGTGATCATCACTACCAAAAAAGGGAAAATAGGTGAATCAAATATTACTTTTGACTATTATACAGGTTCACAAAGGCCCGGTAAAACGCTTGACCTTTTAAACACCCAGGAACTTGGGCAATACCTGTATCTCGCAGATATCGGAGCGGGCAAAAATCCTTCCATAACTTCTCCTTCTGCACAATACCGGTTCGGACCCAATGGAGAGCAAACCATTGCTGATTATATTTATCCGAATATTTTTGGTGCTCTCCCGGCTAATTATACTTATACCAATGATATTGCCGATCCCCTGTTAGGTAAAACTGCTTTCAATATAACGAAAGCAAATAAAGAAGGTACAGACTGGCAACATGTAATTTTTAAACCCGCCAGCATTTCAAATTATCAATTAGGTGCAACTGGGGGTTCTAAAACAGCGAAGTATGCCATTTCGGGCAACTACTTCGATCAGAAAGGAATTTTACAGTATACAAATTATAAACGCTATTCTGTAAGGGCCAATACCGAGTTTACCAAAGGACGGTTTACTGTAGGTGAAAACGTGACTTTCTCTTATGATGAAAGGCAGGGGATTGATAACAACAACGAATCTAACCCTATTATGTTTGCCATTCGTGTGCACCCTATGATTCCTGTATTTGATATTACGGGTGGACCACCGGAACTTGGCGGCACCAATACATCACCCTACAATGGTTTTGCCGGTAGCCGTGGTGTAAACCTTGGAAATGCACCAAACCCTCTCGCCAGATTATACCGCGAAAAAGATAATATTACCAAAGGACAGCACTTATTCGGTAATGTATTCGTGGAAGTGCAGCTAACAAAAAATCTTAAAGCCAGGAGCAGCTTCGGTGCAGAAATTAATCAATCCAACAGATCTGAATATTTTCATCGTGATATCGAAGCAGCAGAACCCAGAAATGCCAATAGCCTGAATGTGATTAATAATTCCGACAGGTCATTAACCTGGTTTAATACACTTAATTATAATAAAGCATTTGGTGACCATACCGTAAATGTGTTAGTCGGAACTGAAGCCGTTACTACTTATGCAGTAGGTTCTTCTGCCAGTAGAAGTGGTTTTGCCTTCGACGACATCAATTACCGTTATCTTGATGCAGGTTCAGCATCGGGCTTAAGTAACGGCGGAGGCGGTGCTACCAAGACTGCCTTATTCTCTCAGTTTGGTAAAATAAATTATGCATACAGGAGTTTATACCTCGCAGATTTTACTTTGAGACGTGACGGATCTTCGCGTTTTGCTGCCAGCAACCGTTATGGTGTTTTCCCTGCATTCTCTGTTGGCGTGCGTATGACAGAACTCGCTTTCATGAGAAAATATACTTTCCTCAATGAATTTAAAATACGCGGTGGATGGGGTAAAACAGGAAACCAGTTAATTCCTAACGTATACAATGCGTATACATTATATGCATCTGATCCCTCTAATAATGCATACGACATTAATGGTACCGGATCTTCTATCGTTGGTGGATTTGACAATGTTCAGTTTGGAAACCCCAACGGTAAATGGGAAACGACTACCTCTACCAATATTGGGTTTGATGCAGTTACCATGAATAATAAATTAGAAATTGTATTTGACTGGTACAATCGTATTACATCAGATATGTTAACCCAGGTTTCGAGACCCAGAACATTGGGTACGGCAACTATTCCCTATACAAATATTGGAGAGATGCGGAACAGGGGATATGACATAAGCGTTAATTACAGAAATAAAGTGGGCGATTTCCGTTACCAGGCAGGATTGAGTTTTAGTCATTATAAAAATGAGGTCCTGAAACTTAATGATGATCCCAATGCAACAGTTTTTGGATTCAGTACCCGTCTTCCGGCCATCTCTGCAACAACGAAAGGATTACCCATTGCCAGTTTCTATGGATATATTGTTGATGGCGTTTTAAAAGATGCAGCAGAAGCAGCAAAAGCTCCTAAGTTCGGAACCTATACCCGCGAAGGAACTTTTAATTTCAGGGATGTAAATGGTGATGGTGTTATTACGGCTGCAGACAGAACCATACTGGGAAGTCCGCATCCAGACTTTACCTATGGCTTAAATATTAATGTTGGATACAAAAACTGGGATCTTACTGTTTTTGGACAGGGATCTCAGGGTAACAAAATCTTTAACTATGTTAGATACTGGACAGATTTCAACACGTTCCAGGGAAACAGGTCTAAAGACATACTTTATAACTCATGGAAGCAACCAGGCGATGTTGCAAAATTACCCCGCCTCAATTCAGGAGATGCCACCAGTCAGCAGGTATCCTCTTATTTTATCGAAGATGGCTCTTATATGAGAATAAAGAATATCCAGCTAACGTACACCATTCCGGCTTCTTTCTTAAAGAGAATAGGACTTAGTTCTGCACAGTTGTATGTTCAGGGCCAGAACCTGTTTACGATTACTAAATACACCGGATTGGATCCTGATATTAACTTGAGAAATTCAGGCAACAATAACCAGGACATACACATGGGTATTGATGAAGGCGCTTACCCGGTTGCCAAATCATATCTTTTAGGTGTACGGATTGGACTCTAGATTTATCAGCATAAAATTATTAAAAAATGAAAAAGATACTTTTCTTAACATTAACTGCAGCGGGCCTTGCCGGCTTATATTCCTGCAAAAAAAGCTTCTTCGAAGTGCAGCCGCAAGGGCGTGCCTCGATAGAACAATTAAGTAATAAAAACGGGGTGACTGCCTTATTGATTGGCGCCTATTCACTTTTGGATGGCGTAGGTGCCGGTAATACCGGACGACAATCAACCATTTCAAATTATGTTTTTGGCGGCATTTCCAGTGGTGATGCCGTAAAAGGAACAGACGCAGGGGATCAGCCCGAACAATCCTTTATTGAACAATACAATTGGGTGGCAGATAATTCTTACTTTCTTGGAAAATGGCAGCATTCATATGATGGAGTGGCACGTTGCAATGAAGTGATACAGATAGTAAATAGCAAAGAAGTGGTAGACATGACTGATTTTGAAAAAACCCAGGTTATTGCTGAAGCCCGCTTCCTGAGGGGACATTATCATTTTGAAGCCAAAAAAATGTGGAACAAGGTTCCTTATATTGATGAAAAGATATACGACAGGAACGATCCTAATTCAACCAAAGTACCCAATACTGGAGACATCTGGACGAATATTGAAGCCGACTTTGATTTTGCCGCTAAAAATCTTCCTACCGTACAAGCACAAAAAGGAAGAGCATCACAATGGGCAGCAAAAGCTTATTTAGCCAAAGCCTATGTATTTGAGAAAAAATGGGCGCAGGCCAAACCTTTGTTGGAAGATATCTTAAATAATTCTGGTAAAAAACTGGTAGCAAACTACCATGATAACTATAGAACTGTAACAAATAATAATGCAGAATCTATTTTCGAAGTTGAGTTTTCTGTCAATGATGGAACCACCGGTAATAATGGTAATGCTGGTGATAACCTTAACTGGCCTTATTCTTCCACTGCACCAGGAAGAGGTTGCTGTGGATTTTATCAGCCCTCACAAAACCTGGTGAATGCTTTTAAAACTGATAATACAACAGGATTACCGCTAATCGGAAATGCTGCAGACGGATCATTGGATACTTACAATCAGGTTGATCTGCCAAACGACCAGGGCATCAATGCAAACGCTGGTTTCTCATTGGAAAAATCTATTCCTGTAGATCCGCGGTTAGACTGGACAGTTGGGCGCAGGGGCGTTAACTTCCTGGATTGGGGACCAATGCCAGGGGCAAGCTGGATAAGGGATCAGGCATATGCGGGTCCATACACAGGAAAAAAATGGATGTACTACTTGGCAGAAGAGAGTAGTTCCACGCATTCCACCAGTAAGCGTTCTGTCAATAATAACTACCGTTTATTAAAATTGTCGCACGTTATTTTATGGCTGGCAGAATGTGAAGTAGAATTAGGCAATCTAACTGCTGCAGAAACCTATGTAAACATGATCCGTAACCGCGCTAAAAAAGGTTCAGTTCAGGATCCAACGATCACTTATAAAATTGAACCGTACACTGCAGGAACCTTTGCAGCAAATGGTACGGGCTTTGCCAGAAATGCTGTGTACACGGAAAGCCGCCTGGAGTTTGCCATGGAAGGTCACCGCTTCTTTGACCTTGTTCGTTGGGGTATTGCTGAGAAGTTTCTGAATAAATATGTTCAGGAAGAAGCCGTACCTGGTACAGAACCTTCAGGCAGAAAATTCAATAAAAGAACTTACCTGGTGGGCAAGGTATTTACTTCAAAAAATAATTACTACCCGCTTCCACAAGATGAGATTCTAAATTCTCAAAAAGACGGTAAACCCACTTTAGTGCAAAACCCGGGATACTAGTCTGTAAGCATACATTGATAAAAAAAGCCAGGACGCATATCCTGGCTTTTTTGTGTTTACTCAAATGTTGTGTTTCGCAGATCATCTTTTTTTATAAGTATCTTTCACCAAGAATATGCGAAAGAAAATTTTTTTTGTGCTGCTGCTCGTCGCAGTCTATATACAAAGTTCCGGGCAAGTATCGGTGACGAAGGACCGTGTGCCACCCTTTACTATTTTATTAACCAATGGAAAGTATTTTAGCTATACTGAATTGCAAAAAGATAAACCGGTAATCCTTATCTATTTTGCACCGGACTGCGATCATTGCCGTGATTTTATAAAAAAACTTACCAGTGGAATGAGGGAATTTACCAAAACGCAAATCATACTGATTTCATATTTCCCTGTAGAGAAACTGCAACAATTTAATAAAGATTTTAAGCTGACTCAATTTTCCAATATCAAAATGGGCACGGAAGGAAATTCTTTTCTGGTACCAAAGTATTTTAAGATTGGCCCCTTCCCTTTTACTGCTGTATTTAACAAGACAGGCAAACTAACAGCAACTTTCCGGCAACCGCCTTCTTTGGAAATGTTATCGAACGCCTTACGAAAAAACTAAGCGGCTATTGAGCTAACCAACTGCCTGACCATTACGCCCATAAACTTGAAGAGTATTCACCAGAAGCCACCAACGCATTGATACTTGCCTGCACGCCCGGCGCATCTTCTTTATACGTAACACCAAACCATTTAGAAGAAGTAGGGATTACTTTTACCACGCCCATCCCCGACTGGATAAAATATTTAGTCGCCGTAGGAATAAAAAATTCGGATTTGGGTTCGTTCATATGTTTATCCAGAAACTCATGGAACTGTTTTTCACAAACATCCATAAAGCCAGGATCAAAACAGAGATAATTCATGCTTACCAGGCTATCTTCTGCTACTTCATGTTTACCTGTAGTATCCTCGTAAGTAATTTTATTATTCTCATCCCGGAAAATACTGGTTCGTTCATTGATATCGGTAAGATTATTTTCTGCATCCACTTCACAAACGCCGCGGCTTACGCTACCGTTATCACTAAGGGTATTCTTTAATTCATAACCAATAATACAATAGGTTTTGGGGTTGCATTGCGTAGTTAAAAACTGGTAAGCTTTAACAAAAGCATCCCTACCATAATAATCATCCGCATTGATTACGGCAAACGGCTCATTCACTGCTCCTTTGCAACAAAGAACGGCATGCGCAGTACCCCATGGCTTTGACCTGTCGGCGGGTATTTCTCTGCCCCCTGTAAAGGAATGCAGATGCTGGAACACATAGCCTGTATCGATACGCCCTTTTAATTTGGGTTCGAAAATGGCTTTAAAATTTTCTGCAAACTCTTCCCGGATAATAAATACAACTTTTCCGAAACCTGCCCTGATAGCATCATAAATTGAATAATCCATGATAGTTTCGCCGCCGGGACCAAAGGACTGTATCTGCTTCATACTTCCATACCGACTGGCCATGCCTGCTGCCAAAATAACAAGGGTAGGTTTCATAGTTTATATTTAGGACTGCGAAGCTACGTGATTCATTCTATCCCCAAAAAAACCGGATGCAGGATTTTATACAAAAAATAACTACTCAACCCCTACCCCATTTCTCTTCTAAAAATGTGGAGACAGCTGTCTTGCGGCTCGACCAGTTGCATCCTGTTGTATCCGGTAACAAATGGTTCAAATTGCAATATTATTTAGCAGATGCCCTTGCCTATGGCAGCCATACCATTGCCACATTCGGGGGCGCTTATTCTAACCACATTGTAGCAACCGCTTTTGCAGCGAGCCAAATTGGACTAAATAGTATTGGT